>NZ_AHMM02000017.1:300000-587500 GCF_000243675.2 Leptospira inadai serovar Lyme str. 10
TGACTATGTCCGTTTCTTCCCGTCTTTCTTCGGCCACCAATCGATTTTCTTCCGTATCGATTTGAGTTTGGTAAATTCCGCGGTTGTCATTTTGGCTCTTTGGATCGCGGGCCGACTCTTTCAATCTGTATTCTACGGTCTCGGTGTTTCGGATAATATCCAAAATTTGCGAAGAATTGCTGACCCCGGGAAGAGAGACCTCGATCGAATCCTGATCTTTCTGAATTCTAACCTGAGGTTCGGTCAAGTTTTGATTCGTAAGTCGGTTATCGATAATCAGTTTCGCTTTTTCCAACTCTATCAGCTTACGAGACGGGTTGAGAGAAAAATAGCTTTCGATTTCCGCAAGCCGATCGTGAGCTTCCTTCTTTTCCTTATCGGAAAGTTTAGGATCTTCCGATTTCTTGGTAAGATTCTCGATTTCCTTGGCGTAACTGTCCCGCAATTTGGATGCGTAGTCTTCGAAGTCGCCCTTTAAAACGACTCGCATCCCTCCTTGTAAGTCCAAACCTAGTTTGATCGTAAGAGGTCGGTCTCCGAAGAAATATTCCTCGACCCAGGTAGACCTAAGCTTGTTCTTAGGTTCTAAAATTAACTCCTGGTTTTCTTGCGAAAGTTGATTGATCTTTGCGGAAGTGATAAATCTCCCGCGAACGAGATAATAATCCTTCTCCGGTAATAAGGAAGGATCGGGTTCGATCGACCAGGCCGCTGTCGGATTGTAATCTTTCTTCCAGCGTTCTGCGAATGTTTCGAGGGCTTTCTTTTTCTTTTCTTCCGGTAATTCCCGAAATTCTTTTCGAATGGCCAGCTCCAATTCCCGGACCGCAAAGTTGGGATAAAGTAGCGTCAGCGAAGCGGCTACGACGAGTATGGGTACGATGATCCATTGAACCGATTTCAATTTTGGCTCCTAGTCTCTTCTCACTTTATTAATTGTCACCGGAGAACGCCGGGTGATACGGGGACCTCCCGCCCTTAGGCGATAGAGGGCAAATAGAACGATAAGTCCGAGAATAATAATCGGTTTTTTGTATTCGGAAAAGAAGGAAATAATCGTGCTCTGATCTTTTTGTTCGGCTGCCTTTCGTTTTTCCTCCTCTTTCTTCTTGTCCTGGCCCATCTTCAAGATGTCGCCTAACTTATCTTTGAAAGAGATATCTTCCTTTGGCAGGGCTGCGGAAGTCTCCGCGTAACCGGGAAGGTGACGAGGAGTCAGAGCGGTTTCTTCATTAACCCAATACGGTTTTTGCAGATCCCTAGGTTCTTCTTTTTTTAAGACTTTCTCGGAAGAGGCATTTTCCGAATTTTTGGAATGTCCGTCGTCACCGGGACGAGAATCGTTTTTAGCGTCGTCGGGAACTCCTGTGGCCTCGACCTTTTTTTTAGTCTCACCTTCTTTCTGCTCCACGCCGTCCTGACGAACTTCGCCCGACTTGCGTTTCTTAGAGCTTTTCTTCGATTTCTTCTTTTTGGGAACTTTCGCGGCTTGAGCTTTCTTACTTGCAGAAGTCGTCGCCTTCTTCGGTTCTCCAACCTTGTCTAGAAAATCGATTTCTTCTCCATCCTGGCTGAAAACCGGGAAGGAGATCAAAAATGAGAGGAGGAGGCATAGGATCTTGTTCATAATCTCACCGTATTCACTACTATACCTATCGGAAGGACCGCGCTTTTACCCTTCCTTCTTCTTTATAATGGTGCTTGCATTAAAGGTCACGTTCGTGTCTTTTGCGATCGCGAGAACGACGACCTCGTTGTTTTCCTTAAACTCTACCACTTTACCGTGAATTCCGGAAGAAGTCACGACAGTGTCGCCTTTTTGTAGGCTTTCTATCATGGCTTTCCGCTTTTTTTCCTCGTTTCTTTGAGGGCGAATCACGAGGAAATACATGATCACGAACATCACCGCGATCATTCCATAGGGGGACGTTAATAAAGAAAGAGGATTGCTCGCGGAAGGTGCGGCTGCTCCGTCTGCGGCTTGCGCTAGTATAAAAAACGTGTTTAAGTCGAATTGCATAGTTATAACCCTAAATAAGATCTTTTTCTATTCGGTTTGGGACCAGTATTTTCCCAACCTACTGTTTGGTAATTAAATTTTGAAAGAACTGCTTGGTTTTTCCGCTAACAAGCTGTTCTAACGCGATTTTATATCCTTCTTCGATACTAGGGACCTTGCCCATCACGAATAATCCGGCTCCGGCGTTCAGAGCTACCGCGTAAGTGCCGGCTATTTTCTGGCCCTCTAGAATTTTACGCGCTAAATCTTCCGCCTGATCGGGACCTTCTGCAAAGACCTCCCCAGGATTTAACTGCCCCAGGCCCAACGTTTCGGGATCAAAATCCTTCCGCGAAATTACCCCGTCTTCCAATAACGTGTAATCGGTGGTTTCGAAAATGGAGAACTCGTCAAGCCCATCTCTGGAATGACAAACAAGCGCTTTTCGCAAGCCTAATCCCTGAAGAACACGGATTAAGGTCTCCATAAGTTCCGGTTCGTAAACCCCGATGATTTGATACTGAGGAGAGAACGGATTGCTAAGCGGCCCGATCATATTGAATAGAGTCCGGAAGCCCAGTTCCTTCCTTACAGGACCGGCGAATTTCATGGAAGGGTGCCACATGGGAGCGAATAGAAACGTAAACCCGCTGGAAACAAGATGGGATTCCACTTCTTCCTGTGTCTTTTCGGTGTTATAACCCAAGCGGGTCAGGATATCACTGGAACCGGTATGAGAAGAAACGGATCGATTTCCGTGCTTAGCAACCTTCAATCCGAGGGACGCTAAAACGATGGCGGACAGGGTGGAAATGTTAACGGTCCCTTTTCCATCGCCGCCGGTTCCGCATGTATCCAGCATATCGAACGGAAAAACGGTCTTCGGTTTTAATGCGTTCTTACGAAGGGCCAAGGAAAAACCCAAAAGCTCGTCCACGGTCTCCCCTTTGGAACGAATCGCCGTTAGAAACGATGCCAGTAAAATTTCCGAAACCTGGCCTTTCATGACATCGTTCATTACCATTTCGGCTTCTTGAACGGTCAGGGATTTGCGATCCAGAACTTTCAGTATTGCTTTTCTAATTTCCATTCTTGCCGAATGCCCTCCGGATTGCGCTAGGTCTTAGAACTTCCCGATTCGAGATTAAATAACGAAGACCGGATAAGACCGTAATGAATGTAGTAATCAACATCCCGAAATAAGGAACGAATCCACCAAGGCCGAAAACCAAATCTCCCCAATTAGGCAGGCCCTGCTCCTTCCAACTGGCAAAAAATGCGGAAGCGTTCCCTGAAGCGATTCCAAAGACGGTAAATCCGGCTTCCTTGCCGCTATGATAAACTTCGTTGATCAAAATTCTTTTCTTGGAAGATACCAGAATAAAGAAAATCAATATCAGGATAATCGCTCCCATCTGGAATGCCGTCTTGACTTTACCGAGCATAGTCGTACGGATGGACCCGCCTTGGCGAATCGCCAAATAACGCAGGGTGGTAATCAGCATGTCTCTGCCTATGATTAGGAGAACCATCCATAGCTCGATTTGTTCATGCAAAAAAATGAATGTAGTAAAGCATCCGACGACGATGATTTTGTCGGCGAGTGGATCCAAAAATTTGCCGAATTCGGTTTCCTGTTTCCATTTTCTCGCAAGATACCCGTCGATAAAATCGGTAACGGAAGCGGCGGCAAAAAGCAAAAGAGCCGCGACATGAAATACCGGTTCTTTCTGATATAAGAACCAGATAAAAAACGGCAAGGAAACCACTCTAAGGACCGTTAAGGTATTGGGAATATTAATATTAGAATTCAAGCGTTCAACCAGGTTCCCATCATGTCGTATTCGTAAAAGGATTCGATTTTCACTTTTCCTATCGTGCCTAGTTTGAGACTTGCATCTTCCACATATACGATTTCGTCGATTTCCGGCGCGTCTTGCAATCGCCTAACGATGGCGGAACCGTCTTCGATTCCGTCGACGATCGCAGGATAGATTTTACCGATTCGTGATTCGTGGATTTCCTGCAAAATCTTTAAGTGAGTTTCCCGAACCGTATTGATTCGCTTTGCCTTTTCTTTTTCGGATACCGTTTGTTGCAATTCGGCTCCTTTGGTTCCTTCCTGTGGAGAATAAGAAAACAAATTCACTTTTTCAGGACGGGTTTCCTCGATGAATCTCAAAATTTCATCCACGTCCTCGCCGGTTTCTCCCGGATATCCTAGAATAAAGGAAGTCCGAATTTCCAGGTCCGGCCTGATTTCCCGGGCCAGAGAATATAGGTCTCTAAAGGAGGAATAGTTTCCGCTTCGATTCATGGATTTCAAGACACGTTCGGAAACGTGCTGTAAAGGGGATTCCAAATACGGAGCAATCTTAGGAATTTCTCCCATCAGTCTTACGATTCTTTCCGTCTTCTTATCCGGATAGAGATACAGTAGCCTCAATATCTCCAGACCTTCCACTTCGGAAACGTTTCGAATCATTTCCAAAAGAAGGTCGCTGTCCTTTCCGTAATAGACCGTATCTTGCGATACGAGACAAATCTCCTTCGCTCCGGCGGCGATCGCGCGTCTTGTGTCGCGAAGGATATCCTCCATCGGAGAATCCTGAAACTTACCGCGTAGAGAAGGAATAATGCAAAACCCGCAACCGCGATTGCATCCGTCGGAAACTTTTACGTACGCATAGGGCTTAGAGTAGTTTTCGATATTGGGAGAAAGTTTCATTCTCTCGATAAGCTCTGCGTTAAATTCCGGATTCGGAACCGCATTCAGCTCCCGACGGAAAGCCTCTCGAATGATCTTACCCGCCTGAGAATACTTTCCCGTCCCGAAGACAAGATCGACCTCGGGAATTTCTGCGGAGATATCTTTCGGATATCTTTCGGCAAAGCAGCCCACGACCACGAGTTTTTGACCTTCCTGCTTTTTAGCGTGGGCCGCGCCTAGAATTGTCTGAATCGTTTCTTCGGTCGCCGATCGAATGAAAGTACAAGTATTGATCAAATGAAAATCGGATTCTTCCGGCTTTGCGGCCGGAACGAATCCTTCTTCCAAAAGGGAATGATGCATGCTCATGGAGTCCACGGTATTCTTGGGACATCCTAGCGTAGTGATGTAAAACTTCTTATCCAACAGGCCTACTACTCGCCCAGCTCCTTGATGATAAATTGAGTGCTATCGTAAGGATTTGGGGTTTTAACGAAAACTTTCTTCACCAATTTTCCGGGACGTCCCAAGACGACTTTCGTCTTTCCGTTTTGGATCATTTCCACCGCGGACCCGTCTCCGACTTTCAATTCTAATCGGTCTTTCGCTTCCAGGGATCTGGTTTCCCCGTTTTGAACCAATCCTCTAAAACCCATTTGCCCGTCGATAATGAACTCTGCGTAGCTAGGTTTAGAGAAAAATAATGTTACCTGTATCGGAACGTCTCCCAACGTTTTGGTGGAATTCGAATCTTCCGCTCCGGTTTTTTGAGTCGTTTCAGTTCCGGCACGTTCCTCTTCATTTAGGGAAACCAGTACTTTGGCCGAACTTCCCGTCACACTCTGTGCAGTGATTCTGATACTACGGCGTAAAGAGGAAATTTCCGGAATGGAATAGCTTAGCACTTTTTCCTGCCCTTCGGCAAGTTTAAATTTATGAACGCTTAGCTCCGGGTATACGTTAAAGCCCAGCAAGGCCGTATTCGAGTCGCTACCTTGTTCGACTCCGGTGATAAACAATTTACATTGTTGATTGGATACGCTAAAGCTGACGCCCTGATTCGTGGTTAAAATAAAACTCTCGGGACGAGTTTCCGGTACGGAACGATTTACGAAGTCGATGTTTTCGGGAATTTCCAGTTTACGACGACCGTCTTCGGATACTTCCTCGTTGCCGGATGAACCGTCGAAAACGTACGTAAACAATAGAAAACCGGCAAGCACCAGCATCAAGGCGGAGACTGCAGTTATGATCTTATTTTTATCTATATTAAAATCATAATAAAAGGAGGAGGTAGGACGAGTTAACTCTTCTAAAGGTGCCTGTGACTCTTCTATTTTTTCCCCTCTATATAAGTTTACAAGCATTCCGGTGTCCAATTTGAGATAACTACCGTAATTCTTTAAGAAGCCGATCGTAAACGTTTCACCGGGAAACTGAGCATAGTCTTCGGTTTCCAATGCAAGGATGTATTTAACCGAAATATTCGTGTCCTTGGACACATCCTTTACCGTAAGTTTTTTTTCCTCCCTAGCCTCCCTAAGGATCTGCCCTACACGCTTCTGATTCAATTCCGCTCTCCTTTTCCGGGGAAGTTTTATTCTTCCGACACCAAGGGGTTATTTACGATTTTTGCATTTCCGTCCGGACGAAAATTGAACTGACCGTCTTCCACGTCGGCGTTTCTATCCCAACCGGAAAATTCCACCGTAGTCGTTTTACCTCGACCGTCACTTGCCACGGCTCTCTTGATTAGGAAATTCTCCTCATCAACATAGAGAGTCATCGTTTCGTATCCGCCGATTTTTTCCCGTTGCTCGAGGGCTAAGACGAAATATTTCCGATTGTCTTTGGGGGAAATCTGGGGTTGTTCGATCGAATCGAACTTATAATGATACTTCCTAAAAATACGAGATAATCCTTCTTCCGTTACCGAAGCGAAAATCGGTCCCGACTTATTGGATTTATTCAGAGTTAAATCCTGTTTTCCGACCGCGTTTAAGCGCTTAATAAAAATCCATAAGGTCTTTCCGTCCGAAACGATTTCATCGCCGGCCGGATCGGAAAATTCATAGCGGATCTTGCCGCCCTTTTTATAATAGCAAACGCCCTTCATCGAACGTGTCTTTTTGTTGGACTCCGTTTGGATGACAAAATCGGCTTTGTAGGATTTGATTTCAGAAAAGGTTTTCCGAACCTTCTTCACCACTTCCGAAGGGGAATTCCAACCGTGCTTGGCGGAAGATTGAGCCCCGAGCCCCCAAGCAGTCAGCAGCAAGACAAGTCCCAAAACCGAAACGTTAAGAACTTGGAAAATTGTACGATCTTTCATTTTCAAGAAAAAAGCCGAGATTTTTTTTCCAGGATGGAGAGTATCGGCCCGCCTGTCACTTGGTTTCTTTTTTCCGGGGGAAAAACCCGGAAGCCGAAAATCCATCGAATCTATCTCAGAATTTCGCGCCCTTTTGAGCCGAGGATCGGCGTAACATATCCCCGTTCTTCCATCAATTCCATGATTCTGGCGGCCCGGTTATATCCGATTTTTAACTTTCTTTGAAGATAGCTAGCGCTTGCTTTTCGTTCGATTCGTACGATATCCCAGGCTTTCCCGAATAGCTCCTCGTCCATTTCGTCGGCGGAATCCGATTCGGTCTCTTCCTCGAAATCCAATTCCACATACGTGGGAGAGCCGTATCTCTTCGCCTCTTCGACGATCTTTTCGATCTCTTCCTCGGAAATATAAGGCGCTTGGATTCTTGCCAAATCCGCCGAAGTCGGCGATTTATAAAGCATATCCCCTTTTCCCAGAAGAGATTCGGCTCCGTTCATATCTAGAATAATTTTAGAATCCGTTTTTTGAGCCACATGAAAAGCGATTCTTGCAGGACAGTTAGCCTTGATCAAACCCGTTATGACATCGACGGAAGGTCTCTGGGTCGCCATGACTAAATGAATTCCTACCGCTCTGGATTTTTGGCTGATCCGAGTGATCGCATCCTCCAAGTCCTTCCCGGATACCATCATTAAGTCGGCCAACTCGTCTATGAATACGACGATGTAAGGCATTTTCGAATAGCCTTCCTTATGATAATAATCCTCCACTTTTTCGTTATAGGATCTAAAATCACGGCACTTCAATTGGGAGACCGCTTCATAGCGGGATTCCATTTCTTGGATTACCCAAGCCAACGCTTTCGTCGCCTTTCTCGCGTCTTTAATGACGGGCATTAAGAGATGTGGAATATCTTCAAAGAGGGTTAACTCCACCATCTTGGGATCCACCATGATAAAACGGACTTCCTCGGGAGAAAGATTCAAAACGAGGGAGGCGATCATGGAGTTCAAACAAACCGATTTACCCGAGCCGGTCGTTCCGGCCACAAGTAAGTGAGGGAGTTTATTCAAATCGATCGATACTAATTTACCGGAAATATCCTTTCCGATGATGATATTCAAATCCTTCTTCGCTTTCGGAGCCAAAGAAGAGCGCAAGATATCCCCTAATAAAACGTCTTCCCGATGTTTATTCGGAACTTCGATCCCGATCGTGGATTTTCCGGGTATGGGCGCTACGATACGAACATTCTTAACAGCTAGATACATCCTAAGTTCGTCCGTTAAGGACGTGATTCTTCCCAGCTTCACTCCCGGCGGGGGAGTCAGCTCGTAGCGTGTAATGATCGGTCCTCTTTCCCAAGCCACTACTTTGGTCTCATATCCGTAAACTTTCAGAGCATTCACGATTTCGAAAGCTACTTTCTCCGATTCGACTTTGAATAGCGCCTCATGGACTTTCGTCGGGTTCGTATGCAATCTGTTTAACGGAATATGATAAACGGATCTTTTCGAACGAAAGGTCGGGACCATGGAAACGGGAGCAAACGGAAGTTCCGCCTGCTTAGGCTTACTGACCACGACTTCGGGAAGAAAAACTTTTTCTTTAGCGATGGCGGGTATAATCTCTATCGGAGGGGCTGTCTTGGAAAGTTCCGATACGGTCGAATCGGTTTCCGACTCCTCGATATCCTGATCCTCTTCGTCTTCCAAGATATGTTCTTCGGAAAGATCTTCATCCTCCTCCCATTCCGTTTCGGACTCGGTCAAATCGGTGGGTTCCGACATATCCGAAGAAGCAGTCATCGTCGCGGAAAACGACTCGCCGGCGTTCAAAGATTCTAGCGAATCAAGCTCCATATCCTCGGCTGCAACCGGCACATTCGTCCGGAGATCGAGAAGTTCCCATCTGCCTCTGTCGCGGGATTCCTCCTTTGCCGGAGATCCATAAACTTTTTCTAATAAATCCCGGGACGCGCTTCTAAACTGAAATACTTTTCTATCTTCCTCGAAAAAACCGTCCAAAAGACCCGAGTTTTTGTAACGAATTTTGGGATCCTGTTTAGACGTGGAGACCGTCGCTTCCCTTTGGAGTACGGAATTTGCGGGTTTTCTTTCGGAAGTTTCCAACGAGCGGGGAACGGAATGTAAGGAGTCTCCGTTCGAAGAAACCGCTTCCCGCTTGAACCAAGGAGGCATATCGGGCTCGGAAAATTCTGAACTCGGTCTCTTCCATGCCTTCATAAGCTTAGTGATATTTTCCGCAATCGGAGACGGAGGGACTTCCGGAAAGAGACGAGTATACGATTCCCTTTCTTGCCCTGATGGTTGGCGATACCCTGCCAACCATTGCTTCTTCCAATCGGAGAGAGAAAATCCACCCTGAGCCATCATTCTACCCAGAAAATGAATCGGAGATTCGTTCAAATAAACCAGAATACCGTAGAAATAAATAACGAAATGAATTAGCAAGCGTCCGGTTGCGCCGAGAATATACTCCAGGGCCACCGCAAGTGCTTGCCCGAGAACACCACCGTTAGCCGCAAAAGGAATCGTAGAAGGATTTCCGAAAACATTTAAGCTAACCGAAACCGCTAACAGGAAGAGAGGAATCGTAAGAAGCTTAGTAGTCGCATCCTGATTCGGCTGTACAAGCAGGATTCCTCCTGTCAGAATCAACATGATTCCCGGCACAAAAGCGGCGTTTCCAAATAAATACAGGATTCCCCAGGAAAGATAATGTCCCGTTCGACCGAAGAGATTGGATTGAACGCCATTTTCGGCGATCGTGAACGAACCAAGGGAAAGGGTTAAGAAAATTCCCGTAAATAGCAGCAGGTAAGGTAGAGCGGCTCTTCCCCTCTCCCAAATGAGAATATTGCGGTCCATTCCTACTTTCGGTTCCATACCTTCTAAAAATCGGCATCTTAGTAAGAAAGGAAAAGAGACTTAATCATGGGGAATCGGCAGTTTTTTTACTGAGGACAGAGGACTGAAGACAGACGCGTTCGCTTTCAGAAGACAGAGGTCAGAAGACAGACGCGCTCGCTTTGCTCACGCTAGACAGAAGCTGCTAGAAATTGGAAAAGTTACTGAAGTAGAGGAAAGATCTAATATAACACAAGAATCTTCCTCTAGAACGTGGAAATTTCGTTTATCAATGTTCTGTCCTCAGTCCTCAGTCCTCTGTCTTCTGAATGTCTTCTGCTTTATAACCCGGTACTCCCGAATCCCCCGGCTCCTCTTGCCGTTTCGGGTAACTCCTCTACGATTTCCCAATCGGTGAGCCAGGTTCTGCGAATCAACAGTTGCGCGATTCGAACACCGTCTTCCAAAAGATAGGGAGACCTTCCTAGATTCAGTAAAGGCACCATGAGCTCACCGCGATAATCCGAATCGATTGTTCCGGGAGAATTCGGAACCAGAATAGTGAATTTTGTGGAAAATCCCGATCTCGGCCGAATTTCAAAATGATACCCGTCGGGGATCGCAAAAGCCAAACCCGTCCGTACCAATTTCACTTCTCCGACAGGAAGTTCCAACGGAGATTCTAGACAAGAATGCAAATCGTACCCGGCCGAACCCGAAGTCTTAATTTCCGGCAATTTAGCATTGGGTTGCAACTTTTTCACCGCAATCTTCATGAGGTCCCTCACTTCGGATATGAAAACGATTCGAAGATCTTTTTCAATTTCTCTTCTTCCTTGGCGTTCATTTTTGCCAGGACGGATAAATGCAATTGAGGAAGTGCGAAAATTCTCTTCGCTAAAGAATTCAGTTCGTCCAAAGTCACCGAATGAATTTCTCGAATTCGTTCCTCTAAAGTGTAATACTTCCCGTAATACATTTCTTGAAAGGCGATATTATTCATTCTACTTTCGGTATGCTCATATCCGATCGATAAACTTCCTTCGTGATTTGTTTGCGCGTCCGAGAGCTCCGCGGATGTGATTCCGAGATCCAGGAAAATTCTTAATTCTTCCAGAATCAACGTTAAAGACTCTAAAAACCTTTCTTTCGAAGAGGAGCATACGATCGAAGTAATTCCCGTATCACTATAAGAAGAAGGATAACTCGTAATGTGATAGCAGAGACCTCGCTCTTCCCTAATTTTCTGGAAGAGCCGAGAAGACATTCCTCCACCCAAAATGTGAGTCAGAAGAGAAAGACGAGTTGCATCATGAAAACTTCTCGGACGCCCTTCTCCGCCAAGAATAAAGTATGCCTGTTCGGTTTCTTTATTCCCTTTGCGAAAATATCCGAATGCCTTTTGAGGAGTTTGAAAACGGGCGGTCAACCCTCGATCCGTTTTGAAAGAAAAATATTTTTCCACCGTTTTAAGAATCCATTCCGGTTCATAATCGCCGGAAATAGAAAGAATCATATTTGCCGAGTGGTAGTATTTCCCGTAAAATTCCCTTAGCGATTGCGAAGTAACCGCTTTAATGCTTTTTTCCGTTCCGATAATATCCGAGCCTAGGGCATTTTCAGGAAAGAAATTATTATAGTAGAAATCATGCACTCCGTCTTCGGGGGAGTCTTCGTATCCTTTCATCTCTTCCAAGACTACTTCGGCTTCCGTCTTAATATCCTGGTCTCGGAGCAAAGGAAGGAACATCATTTCCGAAAGTAGTTCCAATCCGAGTTCGAGATCTCGTGAAGCCAAAGTCGCATAAAAATTGGTATATTCCCGGGAAGTGACCGCGTTGGAATAGGCTCCTACTCTTTCCCAATCTTCGGCCTGTTGTTTTGCCGTTCTCTTCTGCGTGTCCTTAAACAACATATGTTCTAGGAAATGGCAGTACCCCGCTTCCTCCGGACTTTCCGATCTTGATCCGACTCTAATATAAACGCCGAGAGAAACGCTAACCGTATAGGGCGCGCGCTGGAATAGAACGGTGATGCCGTTCTGCAACTCTATCTTATGTGTTTGTTCTTCTTTTAGAGTCAATGTAAGAGGGAAAGCCGGCGAGGATTATTCCGCCGGCCAATAGGAGATTAAACTTCGAGTGCGTCTCTACGAGAAAGATCGATTTTACCGGTCTTATCTACGTTCAGAACTCGGACCTTAATGATTTCGCCTTCGCGCACGACGTCCTTAACCGAATTCACTCGTTTGGAATCCAATTTGGAGATGTGGCAAAGACCTTCTTTACCCGGTAGAATTTCGACAAAGGCCCCGAAGTCCGTGATTCTCTTCACTTTTCCTTCGTAAATCTTTCCGACTTCGACTTCCGCAAAAAAGCCTTCGACCATTCCGGCAGCCTTTTCCGCGGATTCCATATCGGCTCCTGCAATCGTTACTCGACCATCGTCGTCGATATTGATATCCGCACCGGAAGCTTCGATGATTGCCCTTATATTCTTACCGCCCGGACCGATCAACTCACCGATCCGATCTTTCGGAATATGTTTGATGATGATACGAGGAGCTTTCCTAGAAACGGTGGCCTCGGCCTTGGAAATATGTTTTTCCATAATATCCAAGATATGAAAGCGAGCCTTTTGGGCTTGGTTAAAAACCGACTCGAGAACGTCGAACGCAACTCCCGTAACTTTTAAGTCCATTTGAAAAGCGGTGATTCCTTTTCGCGTTCCGGCGATTTTACAGTCCATATCTCCGAAATGATCTTCCAGACCGGCGATATCAGAAAGAACCGCAAAGCGCCCCTTATCGTCCGAGAAAAGTCCCATTGCAATTCCCGAAACGGAGGATTTAATAGGAACTCCCGCAGCCATTAAGGCGAGGGAACCGGAACAAACCGAAGCCATAGAGGAAGAACCGTTTGATTCCAAAATTTCCGAAACCACTCGGATCACATACGGAAAATCATCCAGTTTTGGCAGTACGAGTTTGAGCGCCCTTTCAGCCAAATTTCCATGCCCGATTTCTCTCCTGCCCGGACCGGATGATCTTCTTACTTCTCCGACGGAAAACGCAGGGAAATTATAGTGCAGCATGAAGTTCTTTTCCTTCTGCCCTTCCAACGTTTCATATCGTTGGTTATCGGAAGCGGTCCCTAACGTCACAGTCCCTAAAGACTGAGTCTGTCCGCGGGTAAACACGGCGGATCCGTGTACGCCAGGGAGAGGGCTCATCTCTACACTAATGTTCCTGATCTCGTCCAGCTTACGACCGTCAAAGCGAACACCCTCCTGTAAGACTTGTTCGCGAACGATCTCATACTCGAGTTCATGTAAGAAATTTTTAATATCTTTGATTTTTTCCGCGTCGGTAACGGTCGTCTTAAAGTACTCGACCACTTCCTTGTTGACGTTGGAAATTTCTTTGGAGCGGGATAATTTATCCGAAGTACGGTTCGCTGCGGAGAGTTTATCGATCGCATACTTGCGTACTTCGGTCAGTAAGGCTTCGTCTTTTTGTTTGAGCTTGACTTCTTTCTTGGCTATCGCCAATTCCTTGACCCAGTTTTCTTGAAGCTCCACGAACTTAGAGATATGGGATTGCGCAAATTTCAAAGCGGCTAACATTTCCTCGTTGGAAAGTTCTTTCGCTTCGCCTTCGATCATTACGATATGAGTTTTCGTTCCGGCTACGATCAAATCCAAATCGGAATTTGCGATTTCCTTGCTTGTAGGATTGATGATTAGCTCGCCGTTAATTCTACCGATACGAGCTCCGGCAATCGGACCGTTAAACGGAATATTGGAAATAGAAAGAGCGGCAGACGCGGCATTCAAGGCATGCCCGGCAGTCGAAACTTCCGTATCTGCGGACAACACCTGAACTAATAGCTGAACTTCGCAAAAATATCCCTCCGGAAAGAGAGGACGGATCGGACGATCTATGATTCTAGAATTAAGTACTTCGTGCTCGTACGGTTTCGATTCCCGCTTAAAATATCCCCCGGGAAAGCGTCCGACTGAATAGATCTTTTCGGAATATTCGCAGGTTAAAGGGAAAAAATCCTGGCCTTCTTTCGGCTCGTCGGCAGCGCAGACGGTCGCAAGAAGAACTAAATTTCCGGTCTTATAAACGACGGATCCATGAGCCTGCTTTGCCCAGTCTCCCGTTTCGAGAGTAATTGCATCCCGACCGAATTGGCCGGTAATCGATTTTGCCATGAGACGGACCTTACTTACGTAGTCCGAGAGTTTCGATCAGCTTCTTGTAACGATCTAGATCTTTGCGTTTTAGGTATTCCAATAATTTCTTACGTTTGCTTACGAGCTTAAGCAAGCCCGTTTTAGAATGAAAATCCTTCTTGTGACCCTTAAAATGCTCGTTTAAACCCTTAATGCGGGCGTCCAGAAGCGCAACTTGAACCTCGGTGGACCCAGTGTCTGCGCTTCCTTTTGCAAATGCGGATATAATTTGCTTCTTTGCTTCCGTAGTTATCATAGCTTTGAATGTACCTGTGCCAATTTTCGAGGGCTGGGGCAGGGCGTCCAAGCTAATTTTTAGGGAAGACCTTTAAATATTTATAAGTTAAACTACCCGGCAAACCGTCCCGTTTACACCAAGCCAGAATCTCCCCTTCCGGAGAAGTAAGTAGAAACTCCTGAGCGGGAATCCATTCCAATTTGATCTTCTTCCCGTGAAAAACGTCTCTTACTTCGGTTCCGGGAATTTCCAATGTCGGAATATCCAGGATTTCTTCCGGTGGATGGATTCTTGCGGTTTTCGATTCTAGGCAGCCAAAACCATCGGCCTGCTCCAAGGTCAGTTTTCCCACCTTCGTGCGAGTCAAGGATTTGAGACTCATCGGGAGTCCACAGGCCTCTCCGATATCCATCACAAGCTTTCGAATGTACGTGCCGCCCGAAACCTTCGTTCGAATCGTGAGTCCCGACTCTTCAAAATTACGAACTTCGAATTCGTAAATTTTAATCTTTCTAACACTCGGAGGGACTTCCACACCCTCTCGAAATAACTGGGCCCGTCTTTTTCCTCCCACCTTCAAGGCAGAGATCTCCGGTGCAGTCTGCTCTTCCCACTCAGGAACATTCCGCAAAACCACATCTAATTTAGGACGATTCTCTATCAGCCAGGCTTTGATTTTCCCGATTTCCCAATCTTCCAAAACTAAACCTTCTCGGTCACCCGAATCGGTGGAAAATCCGAACTGTACTTCTGCGATGTATTCCTTCTCTTTCGTTAAGAACAAGGAAGAGAAGCTAGTAGAAGAGCCGATCGGAAGAAGCATCAAGCCCGAGGCCGCCTTATCCAGAGTGCCGGTATGTCCTACTTTCCGGAGTCCTAGAGATTTCTTTGCCTTCATGACCAAGTCCGAGGAAGTCATTCCTACAGGTTTGTCCAGAAGTAAGAATCCGATTTCAGTTCGGGTTGGTGGGTTTTCTCGTAAGTCGAAGGGATTCATCTAAGCCTTGGATGTATTCGTCATCCCATACAAAGGAAATCTTCGGAGTCATCCTAAGATTCAACTTTGTCGATAAAGTCGCTGCAAATTTTCCTGCGGCGCTATTTAATCCCGCCAACAGTTTTTCCTTCTTTTTATCCGTAACGATAGAGGTAACGTACACTTTCAAGAATCTAGCGTCGTCTGATAACTCCGAACGGTGAACGGAAACCATATGCACCCTCGGATCCTTCACCTTTCCGGTCAGAATCATCATGGCGACGGTTCTCACCGTCTCCACTTCGATCTTCCTTTTACGGATCGGGTTCAAGATAGTCCTCTTAGTCTAGCTTCCGTTTGATCACCGTGACTGTATACGCTTCGATCGAATCTCCGACTTTGAAATCGTTAAATCCTTCCAATTGAATACCGCATTCAAAATTGTTTAGAACTTCGTTTACTTCGTCTTTGAATCGTCTCAATGATTTTAATTTTCCGTCGAAAACGATTACCCCGTCGCTGATCACGCGAACGCCGGAGGCTTTCGTAATCTTTCCGGAAGTAACCATACAGCCGGCGATATTTCCGATTTTCGATACTTTGAAAACCTCGCGAATCTCGGCGGTTCCGATGACTTCTTCGATCTTCTCCGGTTCGAGAAGTCCTTCCATAGCCATCTTGATCTCGTCTACAACCTGATAAATGATGCTGTAGTATTTGATCTGAACGCCTTCCTTTTCCGCCAATGCGATGGTTTTCGGATTCGCCCTTACATGGAATCCGACTATGATAGCGTTCGAAGCCGAAGCTAGCATAACGTCCATATCTACGATGGCTCCTGCGCCGGACTGAATCACGTTCAATTTCACGTCCGGAGTGGAAAGTTTTTCCAAGGCCTCTTTTATCGCTTCCGCAGAACCGCGAACGTCCGCTTTGATGATAACTTTCAGTTCCTTTAATGCGCCTTGTTTAATGAACTCGTTCATATTTTCCAAGGTCACTTTGGAACCGGTCGCTCCGGCGTTACCGATACGTTCGAACTCGATTCTGTGCTGGGAAATATTTCTGGCTTCTTTTTCATCCGCCATCGAATCGAACGGAGCGCCCGCGTCGGGAACTCCGTCCAAACCGGTTACCTGAACAGGGAAGGCCGGTCCGGCTTCCTTGATCAAATGTCCATAGTCATCATACATGGCTCGAACTCGTCCGGAAAAGACTCCCGCGACAAACGGATCGCCCACTCGGAGCGTTCCGTTTTGAATTAGGACGGTTGCTACGGCACCGCGCCCCGGATCCAATTTCGCTTCTACAATCGTGCCCTTCGCTCTACGTTTCGGATTCGCTTTGAGATCCAGAACTTCCGCTTGAAGAAGCACCGCTTCCAAAAGCTTATCGATTCCAATATTCTCTTTCGCGGAAATCTTACAATACATAGTATCGCCGCCCCACTCTTCCGATTGAAGTCCGTGATTGGCGAGTTCTTGCATAATCTTCTCAGGATTTGCGGTAGGAAGATCGACTTTGTTGATTGCGACAATAATGGGAACCTTCGCGTCTTTCGCGTGCGATACCGCTTCCAATGTTTGAGGCATTACACCGTCGTCTGCCGCGACTACCAGAATCACGATATCCGTAATTTTCGCACCGCGGGCTCGCATAGACGTGAATGCTTCGTGACCCGGAGTATCCAAGAAGGTAATTTCCCCTCTCGGCGTCTTGACCTGGTACGCACCGATATGCTGAGTGATTCCACCCGATTCGGTATCAATGACGGAGGATTTGCGGATCGTATCCAGCAACCTGGTCTTACCATGATCGACGTGGCCCATGATAGTAACGACCGGGGGCCTATGGATATAATCTTCCGGATTATCTTTTTCCTCTCCGATTAAAGTTTCCTCATAAAGAGAAACTACCTTGACCTTGCAGCCGTATTCATCCGCAAGAATCGATGCCGTTTCCGCATCGATAATATTATTGATCGTGACCATCATTCCCATCTTCATGAGTTTTCCGATCACATCGCCGGGCTTAAGATTCATTTTCTTGGCAAGCTCGCCGACTTGAACATTTTCTAATATAGTAATCTCTTTCGGAACGGAAACACCGGTAGGTCCGCCGCTTTTATGCTTACGATAGGATTGTTTAAAAAACTTTGAATTTTCCGCTCCAAAAGAGGATTCGGATCGGCCGGATTTTTCCTTCTCCCCGCCTCTTTTTTTTCCGGAAGGTCCGAGTACACCTCTGCCTTCTCCGCCGGGAGGACCTGCAACTCCGGGACCGGGTCCGCCTGGACCGCGGAAACCTGCGCCACCGCCGCCTGGGCCACCCTGGCCTCCGCGATAACCTCCGCCGCCACCTGGACCACCCTGGCCCCCGCGATAACCACCGCCGCCTGGGCCACCCTGGCCTCCGCGATAACCACCGCCACCACCTGGACCACCCTGGCCCCCGCGATATCCACCGCCGCCTGGGCCACCCTGGCCTCCGCGATAACCGCCAGCTCCACCTTGACCGCCTTGGTATCCTCCGCCCTGACCTCCCTGGCCTCCGCGATATCCACCACCGCCACCTTGACCGCCTTGGTATCCTCCGCCTTGGCCTCCCTGGCCTCCGCGATATCCACCACCGCCACCTTGACCGCCTTGGTATCCTCCGCCCTGACCTCCACGATAACCGCCGCCGCCACCTTGACCGCCTTGGCCTCCGCGATAACCACCGCCGCCACCTTGACCGCCTTGGCCTCCGCGATAACCACCGCCGCCACCTTGACCGCCTTGGTATCCTCCGCCTTGGCCTCCCTGGCCTCCGCGATATCCACCACCGCCACCTTGACCGCCTTGGTATCCTCCGCCTTGGCCTCCCTGGCCTCCGCGATATCCACCACCGCCACCTTGACCGCCTTGGTATCCTCCGCCCTGACCTCCCTGGCCTCCGCGATATCCACCGCCGCCACCTTGGCCGTCAGAAGAAGAATCCCTACTACTTGGTCCGGAATATGTCTGTCTTTGATTCGGACGAGATACTATAATATTATTGTCTTCTCTTTGGAATGGGGATTTTTTTCCAGAGGTATCGTCATCCAACAAAGGTTGGTTCCTTGGAGTAGGAGGTTCCGAACGATCCTGTCTAGTTTCTGAGTATTGCTGTTCTTTGGGATGGGAAGAAGACGGCTGCCTTGCATTCGATCCGCCGCCGGCTCCGGAAGCGGATTGTCTAGAAGCAGCTTGCTGTTCGCCCGAGGTTTCTTTCCTGAAACCGGAGGCCGGAGACGAGTTTTTCTCGTCCGGCTTCTTTTTAATTACCAGCTTCTTCTTCTTACCGGCATCGGCAGAACCTTGGAGCTTTTCCTTGATTGTCTTATTCTTATCTTCCATATAATTTCCTGGTCTTGTGAAGGCGGTTCCTTCCGGTTTCCCACCCGATTACTCGGGTAATCGAAGAGATTAACCCTCTTCCACCCACTCCACTGATTCGGCCAAAATTTTGAGAATTTGCGTCGCGGTAGTCGGGCCAATCCCTGGGAGTTTGGCCAAATCATCCTGACTGATCTCGATCAAGGTTTCTACGTCGTTGATACCGGCGCTCCGCAAAAGACCGATTAGGCGAGCAGAAAGACCGGGAAGATCTTCCAGGGGAGTCGCGCCGTCGTCTTCCTCCTCGTTGGTAGGAGGACTAAATAATTTCTCAAGTCTCTCCCGCGCTTCCGGGGAGGAAAATTCTTCGTTATACTGTGCAATCGTTTTAATATCGATCCGGAAACCCGTCAACTGGGAGGCTAACTTTACGTTGGACCCGTTAATTCCGATTGCAAGAGAAAGTTGTTCTTCGGGAACAATCACCATTGCCTCTCTTCCTTGCGTGTCCACCTTTACATCGAAAGGTTTGGCCGGAGAAATCGCGTTTGCGATAAACTCGGTCGGGTCGCTGGAATACTGGACGATATCGATTCTCTCATTTCCGAGCTCGCGCACAATGGATTGAATCCGGACACCCTTCATTCCCACGCAGGCGCCCACAGGATCTATATCTCCGCGAGTTGCATGGACGACTACCTTTGTTCGTATGGAAGGCTGCCTTGCAACGTTGACGATTTCCACAAGGCCGTCGTAGATCTCGGGAATTTCCATTTCAAATAATTTCTTAACAAAATCGGCGGAAGCTCTAGAAAGAGTGATTACGGGAATCGGCTCGCGAGGCCTTAATTCCACTCTCTGAATGATCGCCTTTAAACGGTCGCCGCTGTGGTATTTTTCTCCGGGATTCTGTTCCCGTTTAGGCATGACGCCTTCCACTTTTCCGAGGTCGATCGACATAGCGTCCTTTTTCCAACGTTGGAAATAACCGTGAGTTAGTTCTCCTTCCTTCGCTTTATATTCTTCGTATAAAAGCTCTTTCTCCATATCTCGGAGACGTTGGAAGACCATTTGTTTTGCCTGACTGGAGATAATTCTGGATAACTCCATCGGCTTTTCTTTAAATTCTAATATTTCGTCGATCCTGGCTTCCGGATGAGTGACTTTCGCGTCCGCGAGAGAAATTTCCAAACCGTCTTTCGGTTCTCCATCGACGACCTTCCGTGGAACAATGATGACAACGTTATCGCCTTCGTTATTCGAGGCGAATTCGACCTTAATCGGATTTTCCGTATCATCCAAACCGTCGAGTCCCGACTTTTTCTTATAGGCCGTAATTAAAGAGTCCCGTATGACTCCCATAACCGCTTCCCGGTCCAGGGATTTATCGGCGCAAAATTGTTGAATTGCTTCCAACAGATTGCCTTCGGCTTCTTTCTTCTTTACTGCCATAATCAAATACTTACGTACAAATTTCCTTTCAGTATATCCTTCAATTCCAAGAAGGCTTCCTTTTTTTTCCCGCTTCCTTTCTTCCGTTTGGAAAACGGTTCCAAAATAAAACGGTCACCCTGCCTATCTAGGATCCTGAAGATCCCCTCTTTCTCACCCGACTCACCTTCGACCCGGTACACGAGGCGCACTGGAATTCCACGGAACCGATCCAGGTCCTCAGGAAGCACCAGTTTCCGTTCCGCTCCCGCAGAAGAAACTTTAAGAGTGTAGTTCAGATCCGGGAAGATCCGCTCCAACTCTTCATTCAGTTTTCTGGAAACTTGCTCACATTCCAGAAGGCTGACGGAACCGTACGGGTGTTCGAGGTGATCCAACTCTACCTCGATCAGCGTATGGTTGGGCCTTTGGCTAACCATGAGTGCGTACAACTTAACGGGTGCGAGCAGGATACCATCTAAAATAGAAGAGATCGTTTCCTTACTGACTGTCAAGTGCCGGCCTTACAGAGAGTCTCTGAACCGCCTCTCTCGCCTGTGAGAGCGAGATGTTTTCCATCCAGGTCGGCACTTTCATGCCGAACTTAGACTTGTTACTACCCATACTATGGGGTGGTTCCCGATATCCTTTCAAATTATTTGGGACAATCCCTAGTGTAAAGTAAAAAATCCACCGTATCCGAGAACACAGTTTCTTGGATTGGTCGAAATTGCTTGTTTTCTGATGGAATACTCGGGATGGTACCGTTTACGTCCGAATCGACGGAATTTCCTCGCCTCGGATCCATTTCGAATTATGCATCTATTTAAACCCAATAAAAACGAAAAAACAATCCTACGTTTCCCTTTCCTGTTCCTCATTGCGATCGGGGTGATTCATTTTGCTTGTTCTAAATTCCGCGTGGATGATTACAACCCGTACCTTTACGGAAGAATAAAATTAGGAAAAGATATAAAAGAACTTCAAGTTAACATCGTCAATAGGGTTCCGACAAACGTACCGAACCAAATTGCGATCGCATCCGGCCTGATGTACATCCCTGATTTCGAACAATCTCTCGTAAAGGCATTCACGACCGAGGGCGAACTCAAGTTCGTAATCGGAAATCCCAAAGAAAAGACTTTGGATAAGGCAAAAATTTACAACGTCAAGTTGGGTCGGATCGGCCTCGTTTCGGTTTCCCGAAGCGATGATGTCTTCATTCAATCCCGAATATCAAAAGACGACGTAAAACAGGAAAAGGCCCCCGAAAATATTTTTGCGAAGAAATCGGGAGAATTTCAAACGGATGCGGAAGAAGCTCTACCTTCGGTCATTCTAAAGGTTAACGATTCGGGCAAATTAGTACAGACGATTTACTCGGATGGGGTCGGAGGATCGACGCCGTTCGGCTATGTGGAACGAATCGAAGCGGGTCGCAACGATTTACTTTTCGTCTTTCATCGCTCCAATGGAGAGATGCGCCTGAGCGTATTCGACGAGACGGGAAAAGTGAAACAAAGATTGGATTCCAACGATTTCAAGGACATCGTACATTCCGTATCGGATGGGAATACCTGGTATATCGACACGATTCTTCCTCATTCCGAAGGAGAATATGCGTTGGCGGCTTTTAGTTTCTATGAAGCGAAATCGGGACGATTTAAATCTCGCAGAATCTATCGCTACGATTGGGAAGCCAAGCGGGTCACACCGATCAAGGAAATACAGGATCCGTCCGAAACCCTCTTCTGGGTATTGAACGATGATAATTTTTTCATTTGGGAAACCGAAGCGGAGGAAGGAAACTCGATTCGACTTCAAGTCCACAACGACGACGGCAATCATGTGAACAATATCCGCCTCAACTATCCGCCCCCGCGAGGCCTGTGGAGGGAAACTTGGATGGATGCGAACGACGAAATCTATTCCGTCAGAATTCGCTCGGGTTATCTCGAAGTGCATAAATGGAAATGATTTAAAGTGAAAAGCGAAGCCCTTTTTACCGACGAGGAAAGTATAGAATTAGATAAACTTTCCATCAACGAAGGAGGGACGCCTTCTCAGTTGCTGATGGGCTTCGCGGCCGTTTCTATTTTTCAAACGTGGAAAACCAAATTCAAAAAAACCGGAGGTGCACTTTTTCTTTGCGGCTCCGGAAATAACGGCGGAGACGGTTTCGCGCTGGCTCATTTTCTTTCGGCGGAAGGAGTTCCTTGCCGAGTCTTCTACAAAGAAGGAAATCTTTCGGAAGAGACCTTGTTTTATAGAAATCTCTGCGTCAGTTCCGGCGCAAAACTATACCCCCTCCAAGAATTTCATTCTCAATCCTGGAACGATAGCGAGATCGTTGTGGATTCCTTACTCGGTACTGGATTTTCCCCGCCCCTATCCGATGAGCTGGAACGCGTCGCATCCGAAATTAGGATACTCAAGGAAAAATTAGGTTCGGATTGTTTTGTACTCAGTATAGATATGCATTCGGGTTTTCATCCGGACGCACACGCTCCGTTTCCGATCGATGGACTGGCGGAAATCGGATCTCATAAACTGACGAATCTGTTTCATTCCGATCTTGAAGTCGAAAAAACATTTCATCCCATCGGATTTCTCCGTCACAAGTTTTCCACAAATCAAAGAGTCTGGAGTAAGGCCAGTCGGAAAGAATTGAAGAAACGGATGCAGAGGGAGCGCGGCTCGCATAAATATTCCAACGGTTCGGCCTTGTTTTTAGGAGGTTCGGAGGGAATGGCGGGTGCGATTCTATCTTCCACTCTTTCGTTTCATGAAATGGGAGGAGGTATCTCTCTCGTCCTAACACCGTCCGCAAGTACCATTCAAAAAATGCTTAAGAAGGAATCCTCCTTAATGGTAAAACTCTTCGCCTCGGACCAAAATCCTTTTTTAGGAAGCTTTGCGGGAAAGGCGAAAGTATTCGCGATCGGCCCCGGGCTTTCTCCGGAAGACTGCCCCACCTCGCTTCTTCCGGAGAAAGTTCCGGTCATTTTGGATGCGGGAGCAATTTTACCTTATTCGGTTACCAAACTAGGTCCGAACGTCCTGCTCACTCCTCATGTCGGCGAATGGTCCAGGGTTACCGGAAAAAAATATGCCGGATTTTTAGACGCATGGCAGGATGCAAAGGAATGGGCGATAGAAAGAAATTGTCATATTCTTTTAAAGGGCAGCGTTTCCGTTTTATGTACCCCTAAGGAAGGTTCATTCTTTTGGCCTTACCAGGAGCCGAAGCTCGCCGTGATGGGAACAGGCGATCTTTTGGTAGGAATGCTTGCTTTCTTCCTTTCCAGAGGTCATGATATGATAGAGGCGGTTCGCTTAGCACTTAGCTTATTCGTTTCTTCCGCAGAAATGTCGGACGGTTATCCGAGCGCAGGCAGAATTCGTAAAAATATTCGCAAGGTAATTTCCCATGGGTAAAGGTTATCACTCTCGTTCTCCGGAGGAATTTAGGGAATTCTTGAAGCAAATCCAGACCAAGGGAAAGGAAAAGTCCCGCACAAAGTTAATTTTGTTATTCGACCTTATCCTTCTCCTATTTATTTTCGCAGTAGTCGCAAGAATTGTAAACCCGTTAGCTTTTACCGGAAAAAAAGAATCGAATCAAATAACGGTATCCGGTGTGCAACTGAGAGTTTCCGAGAGTCGAGATAGCGAACGTCAACTTCCGGTTTTTTTCCTGTTCATGACTAATTCCGGTTCCGTCGACGTAAAGTATCCGAGCGCCGGCTTGAAATTAATGGCCAAGATAACTACCAATACCGGTTTATCCTGTCTTCAGGAAGAATGGCAGGTTCCGTCCAGGATTATCGCAGTAGGCAGGACGGAATTTTTTCGCTACGAACCGAATCGGGATCGAGTAAACGAACTCCCCGACGAATGCAAAATAGGTAAACCGAATTTTTGGACGAATATCACTCGCCATTTTAAAACGGCAGTGGAACGGAATTTCGAATTGGAAATAGTCGATCATAAATCCGTAATGCGATTGAATATAGAAAAAATATGAGGCGATCATGAGCGAAGCGATCAATACGTTAAATCAAATCACGTCGATCGTGGACGAAAAAGCCACGATCTTCCGGGCAGAATGGAGCAAAATGCCGAAGGTTCGCGCAGTAACGGAACGCAAATTGATCCTCGATTTAATAGAGACCGCTTTACAAGCGGCTGCGACAATCCACCCGCCCCCCGTTGACCTTGTCCGAGATCTGAAACGTCTTTCTGAAGAATTGAGGCGATTGCCGGTTTAGCACAGAGGACGGAAGACAGAAGACTGAGGACAGAACATTGATGAGCGGGGATTCCATGTTCTGGAGAAAGATTCCTGTGTTACAGGGGGTCTTTCCTCTACTTCAGTAACTTTTTCAATTTCTAGCAGCTACTGTCTTCCGTCCTCTGACCTCTGTCTTCTGAAAGCGAGCGCGTCAATCCTCCGTCCTCTGACATGCAGTTATCTCTTTCTTCCAATGCGATTCCGCCTCGGAGAGATATTCCTCAACTTCAAGAAACGAAGATTTCCCTTCTAAATATTTCAATAGAAATTTATCCCCTACCAATAGTTCGATTGCAGGTCTATCGGATCGAAATTCGTAAGGACCCTGCAAATAGGAAAAGTCTCGAGGGTAAGTTTCCTGAACGGTTCTCAACAGATGCAATCCGAAAAGTAGGCTATGAAATTTTGCAGGTTTTTCCAATAAAATCTGATAACCCCCGCAAACTTCGCCCGCGTATTTGTGAAACGTCGGTATAAATCTCAACGGTCTCAGATGAAAGACTCCTCTCTGCGGTTCCTCCAATTTTCGCCTGAGATTTTCATTGCTATAATCGATATAAGGAACGCCGAAAGTTTCGAACGGACGCGTAGTACCTCTTCCTTCCGATAAATTCGTTCCTTCAAGTAAACATAAACCGGCATAAACGTAGCATGTCGAAATCGCGGGAATATTCGGGGACGGTGGAACCCATAAGAATGGGTCGTATCGATCCGGATAAACTTTGTTAATAGAATAGAATTCAAGATCTAATTTGAATTTATCCTTATAAAATTTTAAGAGTCCGGCGGAGGTAAGCCCATGTCTGTGAGGAACTCCTTCCACTCCCACGAACGAAGCATATTCCGATTGCAGAGGACTTCCTTCGATTCCCGTTCCCGCCGGATTAGGAGAATCAAAAACGACTATCTTAATTTTTTCCGAACCGCTGCGATTTCGACGATCCACGGCCTGCATCAAGTAAAGGGCCGAAGTCAAAAAGGTGTAATACCTTGCCCCTATGTCTCGAATATCGATTAAAATCGTATCTATTCCACCCAATGAATCTTGGGAAGGAATCAGAGTATCTTCGGAATCCCCGTACAAATTTAAAATTTCGGTGTCTTCTAAATCATATTTGAGCGAGGCGCCCGAAATTTGATCCTGCAATTCGGCAAAGAGTCCGTGCTCCGGTAAGAAAAGTTTTTTTAACCCGTATTTCTTACTGACGGTTCGAAAGTGATACTCGTGTTCCCATCCGTAAGCACTCTGATTCGTAAGCATCCCGATTTTCGATCCGGATAATAAGGAGTCCATTTTCTTCATTTCGCTTAGGAGCATTCTTGCGAGAATGAAATCAGTCAAGCAGTAGAGAAATCTCTCCGTCGAAGTAGCCTAGATCGAACTCCCCTAAAAGTCGGTTCCTAAAGCGGTTCACCTCTTAGTTGCCGGGTTTTTAAAGCCGATCTTAGAAAAAGAGTTTCCCGGATCGATGAAGGATTGTTTTCTTCTTAATTTGCTCTCTTTAGCGAACGTATGGCCTTAGATACAAGTATTCCAAACCAAAAAGTAACTATTCCGGCAGGAACCACTCTCTTTTCGGAGGGATCGGCGGTAAATTCTCTCAATGTTTTACATAGCGGCGCTTTACGATACGTAATCGAGGGTCCCAAGGGTAGGAAATTAGAGCTTTTCAAACTTTCCGGAGCGAATCTTACACCGGGTGCGACCGCCTTATTTGCAGGGGGGCGATACCCATGCACGATCATCGCCGAGCAGGAATGCATTTTATCCACTTATGTTATGTCGCCATCGACTGTTGCCCGTTCCCTCGCGGCACGTTCCTCGCTTGGAATTATGGTCGGTAGATCATTACTCAGGGAGATCACCGAACTTTTTAAGCGGACCAATCAACTCAGGAAAATTGCGTCGGATCTAGGAAAATCGAACGATAATTTTTCCCTTCTTTATTATCAATTCAATCCGGGAGTTTTTCCGGATATTAAGCCGGGCCAGCCTATTAACGAACCCGGTTCGGATATTGTGGATCCGATCCTTAGACTGGCTCGAGAAAATTTAAAGAACTACTTCGAAAACGGCGGTTTGTTACCGGAACGACCGACCCCTACCTACATTGACGAGGATCATTCTCAGCAATTGTTAAAATATTATCCGGAAGAAATTGAATTTCAAGATTCGGAATTTAATTTCCTTCGAAAGCTGATTCTTGCGGATCCAAACCTACTGGCGCAATTGTTTACGCCCGATCCCACGATGGTTTCCTATATTTGCGAAAAGTTGGGAAAAGTTCAAAACGATTTAACCGGAAGCACGAAGGTCGTATTGGAAGAATTGGAGGAAGTCTTTCGATTCTTATTAGGAGGAGATGAAAGCATCGCCGAAAAATTCTATTTAATTTTAGATATGACTGCAAACGGTTATTCGACTGCCCCGCCCGAATTCGTCGTCCCGGTTCTGCAAACTCTATCTCAAAAAATCGAAAAAGCATTAGCGGGGCATCAGTCCCTGTTTGGCACCGGGATGCCGAACCCTTCGCCCAATTTACGCAGCTTTATCGAAAAAACCGTCGGACTTTCGAAAAAATATGAAGTTTTACCCCAAACCCAATCGGCCTCTACGAACGGATCTATCGACGTGGACTCGTCGGCAGACGCGACAGCGATACGAAAAGAACTTCAAAATTCCGCATCCACGATCATCCAGTATTCCGGTCTGGGCGGAGACGCAATAAAAGAATTCTCCGCTCTCATGGTAAAGCTAAAGTCCATGAAAAATCCGTTGGAATCGGATAATGATACGAGGAAACTGCGAAGATCCATTACGAAAATCTATTTTGATATCTATGCTGGATGTTTTCAAAAATATTTAAATACGAATAAGAACGTTCCTAAGCCGGTCGATCTGATGCTCAAATACGGATTTTTTGACGAGACTCTTTTGGACGATTCTCAACTCGTATTTATGTCCACGTTCAAGGATGCGATCACCTCCGTTTCGGATATTCCGATTCATTATGGAACCGAATGGTTAGAAAGGATTTATAAACGGGAAGCACCGACATCCCTTGATGAATTGGGACAAAATTTCTTTGATAAAGTGAAAATGGATAATAGAAATGCCGTTTTCAAAAAAGAATCCGATCTCCCTCCCGATATCGATAATCCCGAAGCGCGATTAAAATTCGAATTCGGTGCGATGTACGAAGCGAATGTTAGGCTAACGACCGGATCTCTTGCTACTTATCTACCGATTCTGACTAAATTCCATTCTCAAATTCCTCTCGGGAAAGCTTACGTTACGAAAAAGATGCTTACGGATGCCATTCACGACGTCATGGGTATCGACTTCTCGGTATTTAATCGGGAAGTGATCTACAATAATCCGGAAATGGGCATTAATAAAGAATTCGTGCAAAAAGCAGTCATTCCCGATTTCATTATAGTGCCTTCCATCGGAAGTAAAATCATGATGTGGCAGGAACTATCCGTCCACAGGGGGTCCGGTTCGAAAGAAAGTCGGGGTCGCATCGTTTTACCGGTATTCGTGCAAGGAGATTTAAAATCGCTTCTCATCGATGCGTTTGCCGCCTTCCGATGGGAACTCTGCAAAAGTATTTTAGGGCCGGAGTGGAATAACGTAGGAAATCCTTCGATCACAGCCGATTATATGGACTACGTTCAGTTCTATAAAAAGAACAAGGATCTCTCGATCGAAGTGAAGGAGAAGCTGGCCGCGGAATTTAAACGTTTCAGGAACGAGCGGGATATATTCGCGAATGATTATCAGCTCTGGATCAAGTATGAGTCGGAAAGCGTGCAACGATTGAACCGTGTGGTGCGCAGCATTTTCTATAGACATATCCCATTTTCGCGGCCGATTCGGGAAAAAGTTTCTAAGATGCCTGCATTTAGCGAAATTAATAACAGATTCATTAACATTCGGAGTCGGAAATTTACGGAGTTAGAAAACCGTTATAAAAAATATATTAACGCACTTGGATCACTGCCCGATCCGTTGCGTGAAAATCTCGAATTCTATAGAGTTTGAAAACGAGTATATTTGGTCTCTTTTCTTTTTTGGAACTGGCAACGAAATCGTTCGGCTATATCCCTGCTCGGACTCGTGAGAACTCCAATAACTAGGAACTCCAACAGACAAACGAACCGTCTCAAAGAATATTCTAAATTGAGAGGATGACTTATTTCGAATTAAACGTCTTCGAGTAAGTAAGGGCGAGTGTATTCTCGAACGATTTCAACGACAAAGCGCCCCCAAGATTTGGGGTCTTCCGGTGAAATTTCGATTTGCCGTACCTTCGGAAAATACGGAGTGGGCTTAAAAGCCGTGTGAGTTAATTCCATCGCACGCAAATAATTGTCCACTCGCTTCACTCGAACAAAGTTTAACAGTTCGCCTTGTATTTTTTCGGTCGGAATGTATCCGATAATGATTAACCGCGGAAATAATGACTTTTTCAATAAGTTGATAAAATCGCCGAAACTATCCACTCTATCGATGAATCCTTCATAGGCCCCGCCCCCAAGATTCATAATCTGAGTCACGATATCCATAGTAAAGGATACTCCCTCGGCGGAGGTCATGTCGGAGATGATAACGATTCCCTCATCCGGTTGAAACGTCTTAAACTCGACGGAACCCTTAAAATGCCGGCGGAGTAATTTAGCCGTTGAAATGTCTATCTCTGCAGCCTTCGGGACGAGAATTTTTCCCGTTGTGTCCGCAATGGGTTCCCTAGTAATCAGATATCTTTTTTTAGCGGCATTCTGGTTCATTACCCGGAATGCCTTAACTTTTTCCTCGAGCTCGTCTAGGTTACAATAACCTATTTTAAGGACATTCTCCCTCGCTCGTTTTTTAAGTTCTATATCTTCCATATAAATGGCGTTGCAGGACACGCCGTGAGGAACCAGGATACGGATGCTTCATAATTCCGCGATAACTTACCGGCTATCCAGTGATAGTATACTAAAAAAACGGATCTGAAAAGCCTAGTTTTTTGCACCGTAAAAACGGCTTGTCCTCCCAGGAAACGATTTCCTGAATGGAAAAGATGGCCATCCTCGAGAAACCACCTTTCCATCGGTTTAAAAGATCTTTATTTTTCGAGCTTAGCCGGTTCCTGTTTTTACTTTTTTTCCTGTATTCCTGTCAATCCGTTGAATTCATTCCGGATATCGTTTATCGAGAAGATCTAATACGGACCCATAAACAGTCTTGGAAAGATATCGAAATACTCAAAGAAGCGCCAAGGCGACGAGAATACGAGGTTTATGGAAGAATTCTTATTCGTAATTTCGGAGACGGCAAGACCGACAAATATTATTACGATCAAATAAAGAAAGAATTGTTCGATCGCGGGATGGACGGAATGTTTCTGGCGGCAAAAGGGATAGTTTCGATGCCTCCGACTATTTTTCAAAGCGGGACCGCAAACGGATATTCTGCAAACTTCGCGGAGTTGCCTCAAGAAGCCCGCGTTTTAGAGGGTATCGCGTTTCGCTATAAAGAACCGGAAGAAGATGGCAAGACGTCTCGATAGCGAAATCAAAGTTCTGTCCAACGGAGATTGGATATTTCGAGGAACGAAAATCGAACAGAGGGACGTACTCTCCTATTTTCGCAAAAACCTCAAGGAGGCGCCCGACGGCGTGTATATCGATAATCAATACGGTGACCTTTCCGAAAACGGTTACGTTCACCTTGAAGGTTATCCGGTAAATTTGATTCGAGTATCGGAGATCGCCGGTAATCTAACCTTTTTGACAGACGGAGGGGACGAGCTAAGTCTTTCCGAACTGGAATTATCGACGGACCGAGACGGAATTTTAATCGCGAAAAAAAAAGGGAATAGGCTCTTAAAATTTAAGATCGCGAGAAATGTTTCGGCGGAACTTTCGAAATATATCGAAGAGACGGAAACAGGTCACCTGCTTCGGACTACGACGGAAAAAAGAGAATTAAAGGAAACCTCCGAGGGTCCGGAAGTTCAACTTCCGGACGAATTCCGAAATGAAAGTTAAATCCTCTTTATTGTCGAAATTTCCGATCGCAAGATTACAATCGCAAATTTTCGATCGAATTTAGAATATTACGTTATATTAACTCGTCGGGATAAGAACGGTTCTCCCTACTCCTTTCCCGCCTGCCATGGAATCCAAGATCGAATTCGCGTCGTTTAACGAGGCTAAATGAATGGGAACCGGAAGTAATCGGTTATTAGATACCAAGCTCAACAATTCCGTAAGTTCGCTCGGAGACCCCGTGTAACTACCTTGTATTTTAAGATTCTTGAGGGCGATGATCGGGGTTTGTAAAGTGACTTCACCCCCGAATAACCCGACACAAATTTGTTTCCCATTCTTGCTTAATAGCGAAAATGCCAGTGCGGCCGTCTCGGAGTTATTTACGAAATCAACGATGGACTTTGCACCGGATGCTCCGATCGACTTACGGATCTCGGCCTCGCCCGCGCTCGAGAGTATCGTATGAAACGACGAATCAAATTCCCCTATTTTTTTCAATCGATCCGAATCGACATCCAAGAAAATAATATTGGCGTTCGTTAGACACCGAACAATCTGCGCTGCAAAAAAACCTAGGCCTCCGGCTCCGATGATTACTAAGGTTTCTTTTTCCGATAATGGCAACGCTTTCTTTAAAGCGCTGAATGCCGTCAATCCGGCACAAGCATAGGAGCAGGCAACTTCCGGTTTCAAATTTCCGATCGGAATCAGCCATTTTTTGTCGGGAACCAAAATGCGATCCGAATAGCCCCCATCTTGATACACTCCTAAGGATTTCGGCGACGCGCAAAGATGCGGTAAATCGGCCTGGCATTCCGAGCAGACGTCACATCCGATCCATGGATAAACTAAAAAAAGTTCACCGACAAAAACTCCAGCTACTTTTGATCCGATTTTCAGTATCCTTCCGACAACCTCATGACCGGGTGTTAAAGGAAGCGATACGCCGCGATCTTTCACCCACATTTTTTTCCCCGATCCCAATTCGTAATAACCTTCCCGAATATGCAGATCGGAATGGCAGACTCCGCAAGCCAGAACTTCGAGCAAGACTTCGTTGTCTTCCGGAATTGGATCGGGCGCTATATTCAAAACGAGAGGTTTTCCGAAATCGATTAACTGAACTCGCTTCAAAGTGTTTCACCCGTCTCATGATAGTTTTTCCCACTGAATGAAAGGCGCTGATTCGACTCACCCTGAATCATTCCCTCGATTATATTTGAAATTTCCCGGATTCCTTCCGCAGGCGCGGATAAGATATTTGCCTTCGTAAAGAAGCCATGCGTATAACCGTCGAAACGTTTAAAATAAGTCGGCACGCCTTCGGAGGCCAACCGATCCGCATATAATTCTCCGTCATCTCTCAGAGGATCCAACCCGGCCGTAAAGATAATCGTCGGAGGGAGATCTCGCAAGCTTTCGGCTTGTAGAGGCGAGGCCCTGGGATCGTTTCGTTTACTCTTGTCTGGAATATATTGATTCCAAAACCATTCCATATCCTTTCGAGTAAGTCCGGGTCCTTGTTCAAAGGTTTTGTAGGAATGAGTTTCGAAATTAGCATCAGTTACGGGATAAATTAAAACTTGCAGATCGATCTTCGGCCATTTTTTATCTCTAGCTTCTCTCACAATAACGGAGGCAAGATTTCCTCCCGCACTGTCGCCAGCCACGACCAGGGGAAATTTTTCCCGATCTTCCCGCGTGGCAATCCATTCTAAAGCAAGAGTCGCATCCTCGATTGCGGCAGGGAATGGAAACTCGGGAGCAAGTCGATAATCGACGAGAGAAACCGAGCTTGAAGTTCCGTTCGCTAATAACCTTGCAAACGGATCAAAATCATTCAAATTTCCGACGACCCAACCGCCTCCATGGAAATAAAGAATGCGGGAGCGAATTTCATTTTTCGGAATGTAATTTCTTACGATTAGCTTTCCGTTTGAAGTTAAAATCGAAGTATCGGAAATGTCGCTCATCTCCGGCCCTTCTCCTAAAAGGGACCGAATCGCGGAGTATCCTTCCCTCCTCTGGCGAGGAGTTCCTTCACTAAATCCTTTCAACCCCAAGGATAAAATCTTTTGCACGTAGTCTGCCATCTCCGGAGCTAATTCCATATTATAATTTCCCCGAACTAAATTTCATTCACGATTGGATATCGAAAACAAATCAAAGATAAACTCAAAAATTGCTCTTGTCGTTCCAATTTATCATTCGGTTCGAAGGAATTAGAAAATCTGCATAAAACTCTTGTCTCGTCGGAGGGAAATTCCAGTCTACAGCTCTATTTAAGAGGAATTCGAGAATGACAAATTAAACTCGTCAAAATCCGTGTAGGAGTTAGAAGACAGAGGACTGAGGACAGACGCGTTCACTTTGCTCACGATAGACAGAAGCTGCTACTAGTTGGAAAGGCAGTAGAAGACGTGGAAAAATCCCCTATAACATAGGAATCTTTCCATAGAACATGGGAACCCTGCTCGTCAATGTTCTGTCTTCAGTCCTCTGTCATCTGTCCTCCGGAAGACAGACGCGTTCGCTTTGCTCACGCTAGACAGAAGCTGCTACTAGTTGGAAAGGCAGAGGAGGACGGGGAAAAATCCCCTATAACACAGGAATCTTTCCATAGAATATGGAAACCCTGCTCGTCAATGTTCTGTCTTCAGTCCTCTGTCATCTGTCCTCCGGAAGACAGACGCGTTCGCTTTGCTCACGCTAGACAGAAGCTGCTACTAGTTGGAAAGGCAGTGGAAGACGTGGAAAAATCCCCTATAACACAGGAATCTTTCCATAGAACATGGGAACCCTGCTCGTCAATGTTCTGTCTTCAGTCCTCTGTCATCTGTCCTCCGTTTCGGATCCGGCAATGCGTTATCGGATAATTTTCAATTTTACGATCCCAGTATTACTTTCGGATTAGGATGAATCGAAGGGAACAATATAAGGATTTCTTAAACTAATCCTGCGATAATAAATCTTGATCGCAGGATTAGTGATCGGTCTGAATTTTAACGGTCTCAGAACGCCGAGTTCAATTCTTCCCGTAAACGTTTTGCCTCTTCGAAATCTGGCTTGATTACGATCGCTTTATGTAGGTATTGAAGAGAGCGTTCCGGGCGATTCCAAATTTTATATAACGTTGCCAAGTTGAAAAGTGAAATGTGAGGAGCGTCGTTTAATCGGCAACGCAGGGATTTCTTCAGCCAATAAACAGACTCCCTTTCTCTTCCCAATCGGAGGAGCAGTATGCCTATCTCATTGCACGGATTACCGTATTCCGAATTCGTTTCCACCGATCGGTAAAAATAATAGAGACCTTTTTGCCAGTTTGACCTCTGGTTTTCGATTAATCCCAAGAAAAAATATGCTTCATGATCTTCCGTTTGTTCTAGGAAGGATTTCAGTAGAAATTCGGAACGATCCAAATCTCCGATTTTATAAAAGAATTTTGAGGCTTCAAGCTTATCTTCAGGTGTCAGACTTTCCAATTATCTACCCGTTTTTCTTTTATTTTCGGTCTCTAAAGCCGAGAGCTTAATTATGTTTTCCGTGCATGACTTCCTTCTTTACCAAACCTAACAAAGATCTAGCAATCGCGGCACCATCTAATCCGTATTCGAGAAAGATTTCTTTTCGTTCTCCGTGATGAATCGGTTCCGACGGAAAGCCGAACGTTTTCAAGAATCTGGAAAGATATTCCGGTGAAATTCTATTTAGAAGATAACCGGATGCTCCGCCATCCACATAGCTCTCATCCAAAATGGTAAAATATCGGACTTTCGAAAGTTCCTCATCCAACGCTTCCTTTCCAAGCGGTCTTAACCATACCAAATCGATAAGCGCGACGGAGAGGCCTTCGTTCTCTAAAAATGCGGCCGCTTTTTTAGCTTCATCTAGCATGGAACCGATCGAGAGAATCGCGATATCCGATCCCCTGCGCAATACTCTAAACGAACCCGGATTTAGCTCGAGTTTCGAAGAAAAATCCAAACCGGAAATATCCACCGAAGCTTTCGGGAATCGGATTGCGATCGGAGATTTATCGTACGTCTCCAAGAAGCGAAGGGAATCCACCAAATCCTGTCCGGAAGAAGGGACAAAAACATCCATATTCGGTAAAGATAAAAGATAATTCAAATCGAATAGCCCTTGATGAGTCTCCCCGTCCGGACCCACGCAGCCCGCACGATCAATCACGAAACGCACCGGTAAATTCATAAGCGAAACGTCTTCGACTAACTGATCCATCGCCCTGGTCAAGAAGGTGGAGTAAATGCACATATAAGGAATGATATCCCCGTTCGTCATGGCTCCGGCGAACGCAACCGAATGTTGCTCGGCAATTCCGACGTCAAAAACATGATCCGGGAATTTGGCAACATACTCTCCGAGACCGGATCCTTCGATCATCGCGGGAGTAATCGCGGCTATTTTCGGATTTTTTTCCGTTAATTGGGTTAATACTTTTCCGACGATCTTGGAATAAGAAATTTTAGAATCGTCTCCCGAATCCATAGCTCCATCTTCTTTTCTAAATGGAGTCACTCCATGGTATTTAATCGGATCCTTTTCGGCCGGGCTATATCCTTTCCCTTTTTGGGTGATCACATGAAATAATACGGGTCCTTTCATCGTTTTAAGTTTGCGAAGCATGGTAACGAGTCGAATCACGTCGTGGCCGTCTTCGGGACCTATATATCCGAAACCTAAATCTTCGAATAAACCGCCGGGAGTAAAAACGTCCTTGAATCCCTTTTCCACCTTTTTGAAAAAACTTTCCATTGCCGGACCCACAATCGGAAACCACTTTAAAAAAGTATAAAATATCCTTTTCCAATTCAAATAAAAATGGGAACTTATAATATTATTTAAATAACTCGAAATCGATCCGACATTCTTAGAAATCGACATATAATTATCGTTCAGAATGACAAGGAGATCCTTCTTTAAATGGCCTGCATGATTTAAGGCTTCCAAGGCCATGCCGGTAGCGATCGAGGCATCTCCGATAATCGCTACTACGTTATAATTTTTGCCGGTCAGATCTCTCGCAACCGCCTCACCTAACGCTTGGGAAATCGACGTACCGGCATGACCCGTATTGTACAAATCGTAAACCGACTCTTCCCGTTTCGGAAAACCGGATAAGCCTTTGAATTTTCGAACGGTGGAAAGTTTATCCTTCCTGCCTGTTAGAATTTTATGCGGGTAGGTTTGATGACCGACGTCCCAAATCAAACGATCATTCGGCGTATCGAAAACGTAATGCAATGCTACGGTAAGCTCGACTACTCCGAGATTGCTGGCAAAATGACCGCCGATTCCCGAAAGGGTATCTATAATATAGTTTCGAACCTCGGCACAGAGCCGGGGCAACTCCTCCAATGGAAGTTTTCTGAGGTCCGCGGGAATACGGATGCCATCGAGATTCGGTTGTTGCTGTTGCATGAATTCCGTCGTCTAACGGTCATTAGGACTGCTCCGCAGCGTGAAGAGGTCTCCGTAATATTTTGAGATCTTCTTCGTTTACTAAATCGATCAGTTCATAGATTCGAACAGGCTTCGTCTTTCCTTTCACCTTGACCAAATCCAATTCTCTGGCAATTATACGGTCCTTGACCTTTTCATATGTATATTCTGAAATAATGATATTGGTGGCGTATTCCTTGTTCGATCCTTCCAAGCGCGAACCCAGGTTGATCGTATCCCCCATACAGGTGTAATCCATGCGGTGGGAACTCCCCATATTTCCGACTACGGCGGGTCCGGAATTCAATCCAATACCGATATCCATCATGGGGAGATCCCTGCTTTTCCATTCCTCTTTCAAGACGGCTAACCTTCGCATTTGAGCGAGGGCCGCCGCACAAGCGTAATAGGCATGATCTTCTAAAGGAACCGGAGCCCCCCAGAAAGCCATGATCGCATCCCCCATGTATTTATCAATCGTTCCCTTAAATTCGATTATGATCTCCGTCATTTCGGAAAGATACTGGTTCAAAAATTGAACAAGTTCCTCTGGTCCCATTTTTTCCGACATTGTGGTGAATCCGCGGATATCCGAGAAGAAGATCGTGATGTCTCGCTTGGATCCTCCCAGATTCAAATTCTCCGGATTTTTAAGGAGTTCGTCCACGACATCCTTCGATACGAATTTCGAGAATGTGCTTCTGATATATTTTACGTTCTCTTCTTCCGTTAAAATTTTATATCCGATGATTCCTACGAAAATGAAGAGCAACTCTATGATCACTGATGGAAAGATATGCACCAAATTAAATTCGGAAAAATCCAATAGCGTCACAACACTGTATAGAAACGCGAGAACGATGATAAATAGAAACCCCCAGGAGGTTTTCAGACGGGGAAGCACCAAACCTACGAGAAAAGCCATGCTCAAATAGATCAGAAAATTTCCCCACTCGGGAACTTCGTGAAGGAAATCCTGATTTAAGATCGTATTGATCGCATGCGCGTGATGTTCGATTCCCGACATGTCTCCGAACGGAGATAAGTGCGTATCCTTTGCCGCCCCGCGCCCGGTTGCATAATACATCGCGACCAGGAAAATATTATTTTCCACCTGTGCCGCCGCATTCTCGTCCCACATCTGAACGACTTCGAAGAGTTCCGTATTCCTGAAGGAATACAAACCGCCTGCAAAGTTGATTTGCATTTGTCCGTACTCGTCTATAGGAATAACGACGTCGCGAGTGTCGTTAGGTTTTGCCATGATATCCTTGGTTTCCCGCTTCATGGTTTTAAAATCAAAATTCGTCACCGTACGATTAGGAATATTTTTGATCTTAACGTATTTGCCCATGACGACTTCCGTATCTTTACGCACGTCTACGCCGTAATAGTTGCAGGCGATAATCAAATCGATGGAAGGGAAATATTCCGTTTCCTTAAAAGGGCCCGAGTTTACCAACTTGGCGACCAAGGGCATTCTGCGATTTAAGCCGCTTTCATCTTTCTTAATATTTGCGAATCCAAGACCGGACGATTTAGAACCGATTTGTTCGATGGGAGGCTGCGGAAATTTGAGCCAAGGTTGCCCGATATCGTCGGGGTCTTGAACGTTCTCGAGTTTATATTTTCTTAAAACCTCGGTTCGTTTTTCCAAATTGAGGATCGCTTCCTTGGATTCCAAACTGGTCTCCATCGGGTAGTCGAACATTACCCTCGGATTTCCGTCCAATGCCTTGGACATCTCCTCCATTTGCCCGGGTTTATAATCCACGAAAAAAATATCGAACATCAGCAGGTTCGAAGTGTTCTTAAATTTATCGATTATGCTCGCATAGTTCTTCCAAGGGAGAGGCCAAACACCTTCGAGTCTTTCTAGGGTATTGGTGGTAATTCCTATGATCTGGATATCTCTTCTAGCTCCGGCGGGCGGGTTGTATTTGATGTATTCGATAGTGCCTTCGTCCGATTCTTTTTCACTCTTGGTAATTCCGCCTTTAACAAGATTAAATCTCCAGGATACCGAAGATTCCTCCAAATCCGAAAAAGGCGTAAATACCACGTACAAATCGAAAACGAAGAAGGAAACGATGATGGCTAACCATAGGCTACCCATTGTTTGCTTGTTCGTCACAAGCTTCTCTAACAGTTTATAAAAGAAATAGGCGGAAGAAAGCAGTAAGAATGCTCCGACCAGCAGCGCTTTGAAAGCGATTGGAGAATTGGATAAGAACGCGTAATAAAGATGGGCAATAATCCCTACCACAGTCAGTGTTCCGAACACTATGTCCAGAACCGATAGTTTTAAGGGGGTTTTAGACTCGCTCATTCTTTCCTCCGAGTGGAAACTGGAAGGATTTTGACCGCTGATCCGGATTCGTCAATTTTCTTCCGGTTCTTGGGAAAGAAAATATCAACAATCCTGTCGTTAAGGCGCTGGAATCCTCATCCAGAAACGCGGCCATTCGGAAAAAGATTTATTTTTAGCCTTTCCATACGAAGAACGAAATTCAATTTGCCGATTCGGCTTCGATTTAGATTTCCGGGGTCCCATGACCGCGAAGCGCCTTCGAAATAGAGCGAGCATATTCGTATAATTTTTCTTTGCAAACTTCCGAATTTGTTCCGTTCTCTTCGATGATCCTTTGCACGGCCGAGCCGATGATAATTCCGTCCGAATACGCCGAAATTTCCTTCGCTTGTTCCGGCGATGAAATTCCGAATCCGGCGCAAACGGGAAGTTCGAAAAGAGTCTTGGTAAATCGGATCCGATCTTCCAAACCTTCCGAAACGGCTTTTCTTTCACCCGTTACTCCGTAGGATGTAACGTAATAAACGAAGCCCGACGCGAATTCGCGAATTCCTTTCATTCGGGAAGCCGGAGTTGCGGGCGTAACCAAATGGATGAGATCGATTCCTCTTTTTTTTAGGGATTTGAAAAGAGCACCGGTTTCCGAAGTGTCGAACGGAAGGTCCGGGATAATCATTCCTTGAATTCCGGAAACCTTGGCCTTTTCGGCGAAATCTTCGAAACCATAACTGTAAATCGGATTAAAATAAGTCAGGTAAACGAGAGGAACATGGGGATGCTTTGCGTAAATTCTCGCAGTAGTATCCAAAATCAGATCCATCGAAAAAGGATGGGCCAATGCCCTCTTAAACGCTTTTTGGATCACGGGTCCGTCGGCTACCGGATCGGAAAAAGGAATTCCCAATTCCAATATTCCGGCCCCGCCGCGAATCAGAGCGTCGGCCCAATCCACGCAGGAATCATAATCCGGATCGCCCAGGGAAATATAAGGAATAAATGTGCTGGTGGTTTCCGAAAAGACGCTTCGAATTGCGCTCAAAGAACTTCTCCTTTAATGATGCCCGTTAAGCGAGCCACTTCGGCGACGTCCTTATCGCCCCTGCCCGAGAGACAAATCAATATATCTTTCTTCCTACCCAAATCCTTCGCTAAACTTTTTGCAAAGTGGAAGGCATGCGCGGTTTCGAGAGCGGGAATAATTCCTTCCACACGACACACTTCTAAAAACGAATCCAGGGCGCCTTCGTCGGAAACAGTTTCGTATTTGACTCTACCCGAGCTATGCAAGTAAGCATGCTCGGGCCCGACACCCGGATAGTCCAAACCGGCGGAAACGGAATGCGCGGGGACGACCTGACCGTTGGAGTCTTGAATCACTAAAGTCTTGGTTCCGTGTAAAAAACCCGTCTTTCCGAACGACATCGTCGCGGAATGTTCACCCGGAGCGGAGCCTCTTCCTCCGGCCTCGACCCCGTATAATATTACTTTTTTATCATGTAAAAAATCGTAAAAGATTCCCATCGCATTGGAACCGCCCCCGACACAGGCAACCACCGCGTCCGGCAATTTATCGTTCGTTTTTCGAAATTGTTTTTTGGATTCTCGCCCGATTACGGCTTGAAAATCCCGAACGATCGTCGGGAAGGGATGAGGCCCGATCACCGAACCTACTATATAATGGGTATCGGCGACGTTTAGTGCCCAATCTCTCATCGCTTCCGATGTCGCGTCTTTTAGAGTGGCAGTTCCGGAAGAAACTCCCACTACCTTCGCGCCTAACATCTGCATGCGAATTTCGTTCAACTTCTGGCGACGAAGATCTTCCTCTCCCATATAAACTACGGTCTCAAATCCGAATAAGGCGCCCACTGTCGCAGTCGCGACTCCATGTTGACCCGCTCCGGTTTCCGCGATTACCCGCCTCTTCCCCATTGCCTTTGCAATTAAAGCCTGACCGATCGTATTATTAATTTTATGCGCGCCGGTATGATTCAAATCTTCTCGCTTGAGCCAAACTCTAGCGCCGCCCCAAGCTTGAGTCAATTTCTCCGCAAACGTTAAGGGGGAAGGTCTTCCGATATAATTTCTTTGATAGTATTCCAGATCTTTCTTAAATTTCTTACTTTTGCGAAGTCGATTATAAGTAGATTCCAGTTCGATCAAAGCCTCGGTGAGAATTTCCGGAGCGTATCTTCCTCCGAATTCCCCGAAGTATCCTTCTTTTTCCGTGAAGCTGCGTTCTTTAGCCATATATCGGATCCTTCCGGAGGATCAATCCTCCGCCAACTCTTGGTATAATTCCTGGCGCAACCGTTCTACTCGACTCACGAGATCATCAAAGTTCTTGAATGTAAAAACTTCTTCTTTGTCTTTCTTCCTATTATAGACGGAAATTTCTCCGGCTTCGAAGAACTTCTTACCGACGGTGACCCGGATCGGAAAGCCGATCAATTCGGAATCCTTAAACTTAAATCCCGGGCCGAGATCGCGATCGTCCCAAAAAACTTCGAAACCCTCGCTCGAAAGAGCATCGTAAAATTCCTTGGCCTTCGCTTCCTGCTCGGAACCTTTTCCTAGAGTCACGAGAGAAACTTCGAAAGGAGCGATACTGATCGGCCAATAGATTCCCTTTTCGTCGTTGCATTGCTCGATGACGGTCGCCATCGTACGATTCACTCCGATCCCGTAACAACCCATGGTAAGCGACCTAGCTTTTCCCTGTTGATCCAATACTTGAATCTGGAACGACTTGGTGTATTTATCACCTAATTTAAAAATATGCCCTACTTCGACTCCCTTTTCCGCTTTTAGAGGCTTTCCGCAATCCGGACAGGGATCTCCCTCCCGAGTCAAAGCGATATCCGCGGTTTCGAATTCCGACTTCATTTCCTTAGCGGGGACATAGCCCTGAATATGGGCATCTTCCTTTCCGGCGCCTACGATATAGGGTTGGTCTTTGCGAATGGAAGAATCCAAAATGACTCGGAACGAGGAATCGGCATCGGAGGGTCCGATATAGCCCGGAAAGAGTCCGGCGGATTTCAATTCGGCTTCCGGTATTAAATCCAACTCGGGCCATTTAAGATGGGCCTTTAGTTTATGTTCGTTTAATTCCAGATCTCCCCGTAAAAAGACGAGAACCGATTCTTTTCCGTTTTTTAATGCTACGGCTTTCAAAGTATCTTCCGGACGAACGGAAAGAAGATCCGCGACTTCCTGGATACTTTTTTTACCGGGGGTCGAAACTTCCTTCTTTTCTTTCGGGCCGCTCGGAGCCGAAGCTTCGGTGGAAATAAACGGGGTCTTTTCGCTATTGGAATTGTATCCGCAGTTTCCGCAAAGCAATAGGGTTTCTTCTCCTATCGGAGAAACGACCATAAACTCTTCGGAGGCGGAGCCACCCATGGCACCCGAATCCGCCTGAACCGGGATCGTTTTTAGTCCACATCGCTGGAAGATTTTTCGATACGCCGTCCTCATATCCTGGTAGGTCGCATCTAAAGAAGCATCGTCTAAGTGAAAAGAATATGCATCTTTCATAATAAACTCCCGGGAGCGGATTACGCCGAATCTAGGCCTGATTTCGTCCCGAAACTTTGTATGAATTTGGTAAACATTTAACGGCAAATCCTTGTAGGATTTCAAAAGCGGTTTTATGAGATAGGAAAAGGATTCCTCGTGCGTCGGGCCGAGCGCATACCATTGACCATGCCGATCCTTCACTCTGAACATTTCCTGCCCCATGACGGACCAACGCCCCGACTGCTCCCAAAATTCCGACGGGGTTAATATCGGAAGTTCGAACTCCAAAGCCCCGGTTGCGTCCATCTCCTGTCGAACGATGGACTCGATTTTTTTTAAGACTCTTAATCCTAGGGGTAAAAAGAAGTAAAATCCCGAACCCGATTTCCGGACGAGTCCGGCACGGATCATCAATCGATGTGAGGCAACGACCGCATCTGCGGGATTTTCTTTTTCAGTCGGTAAAATATATTTTGATGCTCTCATGCCGGCCTAACGGAAGAAATCGTAATAGCTGACGTAAAATCCTAATCCCAATAGGAAGAAGAATCCGATTCTCAAGATTCCTTCCATGACTCTTTGAGGCAAGGGCCTACCAGCTACAGCTTCGTATGCAAAAAAAACGATATGTCCACCGTCGGCCACGGGAATCGGAAGTAAATTCATAATCATTAAAGCGATCGAAATCTTCGCGACGAATTCCCAATAATCCAGGATCCCGTTCCCCATAAAATATTGCGAAGCCTTGAAGAGTCCTACCGGACCCGAAAGGCTATCCTTCACTTTGATCAATCCGGAAAATAGCATTCCCAATCCACGAAGATTGTCGGAAATCATTTTTATGATGTCCTTTCCGGATTGAGTGAACGCTTCCAGGAGGGAAAGCTTGCGATCCATTCTTTCTTCGTTAACGTACATGGTGGCTCGGAAGCCGAGCAAACCGATATTTCTCAATCCGAGAGTCGCTTCCCAGGAATCCCCGCCCATTTGCAATTGGACCCGCTGTCCGATTCTGCCCCGGACTTCGTCCAAAAAATCCTCGAAGTTAGCGAAAGATTTCCCGTTTACCTTCAAATTCAGAAGTTTCAATTTCACTTCGGGATCATAACTGAGCAGATTTCGAGACGAAAGAGAGAGCTCGGGATATTTTTGATCCTTTAAATTTTTAAATTCGACCACGTAGGCCGGAAGAACCGGCATCTCGACCTCTATTTTCTCCCTCGACCACGGGTTTAAAAGAGGATATTTTTTCCGATCGATTACGAGTTTGACTTTCTCCTTCTGAAACTTACCCAGAGTTTCCTGCAATTGCGGAACGGTATGAACTTCCATCCCGTTGACCGATAAAATACGGTCACCGTCGTTTAAATAATCCAAGGCTCTAGCCTGCAGAATTTTTTGTCGTTCTTTCGATTCCTGCAAAGCCAATTGTTCCGGAGGAAGATCTCTTCCGACCGCGATACGTTCCATCCTTTCTTTTTGATAGAGTTCCGCTTCCTTATTCTTATCCAGCTTCGACGAGAGCCAATGATAAAGGCGATCGGACAAATCGAACTCGGCTTCCACCCAACGTTCGCCTGCGAACTCGATCCCTAAATAGGCGTCGGGAACCTTAATTTCAAAGGGCTTTCCACCGTCCCGCTCCACGCGAAGAGAGACTTCATGTCCTTTAGAAAGTCCTAATTCTGAAATGAGTTCGTATTTGGTTTCGGTCCTAATTCCGTTTACGGCCAAAATCTTATCGCCGCTTCTTAAACCGGCATGATACCCGGGGGAGTATTCGTTATAAGCGGGCTCCAGATAGATTCGATTTCCGGAAGGATTATGCCCGTAAAGATAAAGTACTAAAACGATGATGAAACCTAGGATTAAGTTGAATAGAGGTCCGCCGATGACCGGTATCATCCTCTTTAAAGGAGGAGTCGATAGGAACTCCCCCTTTTCTCCTTTTACATTGCTACCGTATTCGTCTCCTTTAAAAAGAACGTATCCACCGATCGGAATCCCGGTGATTTGAAAGGTAGTCTCCCCGATCTGCTTTTTCCAGATTCCCTTGCCGTAACCGATGGAAAAAACTCTGGCCTTGACGCCGACAAGCCAACCCATAACTAAATGCCCGAGTTCGTGAATGAAAATACAAAGCGCGAGCATAAACACAGCGCCGAAGATAAGAGTTAACATGATTGCGTGACCTTTCCTTTACGGGAATTAAGAACAAATTCTCTAGTTTTACGATCCGCCTCTTCGTAACCCTCCAAATCGGAAGGAAATGAAATTGCGATCGTATTCAAAGCCGAATGGATTCGATTTGGGATCTCCGTAAATCCGATCTCGCCTTTCAAAAAAAGGTCCACTGCGACTTCATTGGCCGCGTTAAAGATCGAAGGCGCGGTTCCTCCCGCTCGGCCTGCTTCGTAAGCCAAAGATAAGCCCGGATATCGAGCAGGATCCACTTCTAAAAATTCCAAATTTCCCCAAGACGTGCTCGGGTGGGAGCGTAATACTTTCGGAACGATTGCCGGATAAAAGAGAGAATGCGCGACGGGAAAAATCATATCCGGATAGGAAGAATAAACGAAGCTAGCGCCGTCCTTCATCTCCACGATTCCGTGGGCAATGCTCTGGGGATGAATAACGACTCCGATTTTTTCATAAGGAAAACCGAATAGATAATGAGCTTCGATTACTTCCAAACCCTTGTTGATCATTCCGGCGGAATCCACCGTAATTTTCGGTCCCATATTCCAGGTCGGATGCCGTAGAGCCTGCCCAATCGTGACCTTCTCCAATTCTCCGACCGGTAGCGTTCGAAACGGACCGCCCGAAGCGGTCAGAACGATCCGCTCCGGAGAATCCTTTTTTACGTTTTCCAAAAGTTGATATAATGCGTTATGTTCCGAGTCGACCGGCACCAGGTATGCTTTAGAAGTTTTTAATAGTTCGTTGATATAAGGCCCGCAGGTGACCAACGTCTCTTTATTGGCTATACCGATTTTTTTTCCGGCTCGAATCGCTTCGATCGTCGGCCGAACACCGCTAGCGCCCACCACCGCGGTAATTACCGATTCGATTTGGGGATCCTGTACTAATTGAGAAAGAGAGGACATTCCGTATAGGATTTCCGTTTTGCCGATTTTCTTTCCTAAAACGAGTCGATCCACGGAATCGCCGGTGACGCAAAGAATATCCGGACGAAATTCTTCCGCGATCGATTTCGCTTTTTCTAAGTTTGAATGAACGCTGAAGGATCGGAGCCTGAATTCTTCCGGAAAAGTTCTCAGTACCTTGAGCGTGGATTCGCCTACGGAACCGGATGCTCCGAGGATGCAGACGTTCCTGGTCATATAGGGATTAGACTGGAAAGCCCAAGGCCCCTTTGATCTGCAGATAAAAATACAGCATAGGAACCGTCAAAAGAAGAGCATCCGCCCGATCCAAAATTCCGCCGTGTCCCGGGATTAGATTTCCCGAATCCTTTACTTTTGCATCCCTCTTCATCGCCGATTCCAAAAGGTCTCCGATCACGCCTACAATGGAAAGAATCAAGGAAATCAATAATACTTCGGCGCCCCCCACAGGAGTAGGTACACCCGTATTTTTTTCCCAAATATAATTCAGTAAAAAGACGGACAGTGCGGCAATAATGATTCCTGAGACGTAGCCCTCCCAGGTTTTTTTGGGAGAAATCGCTAATCCCGCCGGATTTCGTCCGAACCATCGACCTCCGAAATATCCGCCTACATCCGTTAAGAACGTAGCAACCGAAACGAGAAAGATATAATAAATTCCGTCATTCATTCCCAGAAGTAAGAGCAAATGTCCCAACGGAACTCCCGCATAAAAAACTCCTAAAACAGTGGAGCTCACGGAAAAAATGGCACCGTCCAAAGGTCTCCTCAAAATCTGCAGCACGAAGCTCGTGATGAATAATAAAACGAATGCAAATATAACGGCGTCGAACGGAGGCACGAAGAATTTAAAGTTCCTTTGAAAGACCATCGGGGCCTCGAACTTATTTTGGGCCGCGACGAATCTAAAATAGTACAATAACAAAATCACGAGGAAGAAAAAAATTCCGGTTCCTTTAAAAGGACGCCCGTCTTGCTGGCGATCGGAAAGCCTGTAGAACTCCGTCAGCCCTATCACGCCGCCGACTCCGAGAAGAATTAACGTTTGAAGATAATAAAAATCACGATAGAAAATCATGAAAAGATAAAGGACTACAAGTACAGCGGCGGACAGTATCCGTTTCGGTGTTTCACCCATTTTCTAAACCTCCAAATTTTCGAGTTCTTCCGTTGAACCATTCCAATGCCAGGTCGAGACTTTTTCTGTCGAACTCGGGCCAGAGCGTTTCACTGAAAAAAAGCTCCGCGTATGCGGACTGCCATAGGAGAAAATTGGACAGCCTTTGTTCCCCGGCAGTTCTGATCAGTAAATCTACGGGGGGAAGAGGGTACGTATACAAATATTTTTCAAGTTCTTTGGTCGTGACTGCCTTTCCGGGCGAGACTTTCTTCTTATGCCTCTCTTCGATCAAACGCCCGACTGCTGTGAGCAGTTCCTCCTGAGAGCCGTAATTCAAACAAAAATTTACGGTTAAATTACGATTTTTTCTCGTTACTTCGACGGCATGATCTATCTTCATTAAGACCTTGGCTGAGAGACGTTTCCGGGAACCGGAATGCAGAATTCGAATTCCTTTTTCGGCAATGGTATCCAAGCGGGATTCGATGAATTCCACGAGCAGGTCGAAAATCGATCTGATTTCGGTAATCGGACGCTTCCAGTTTTCGGTAGAAAACGCATACAAAGAGACGTTTTCCAAACCGATCGCCAGGCTAGCGTCCATCAAACGATCGATCGCATCCGCTCCGGCGCGGTGCCCTTGGGACCGAGGCAATCCTCTGGCCGTGGCCCATCTGCCGTTTCCATCCATGATGACCGCCACATGGCGGGGAAGTTTAGAACGAGAAGAAATCACTTAGATTGTGGTGATTTCCTTCTCCTTGTCGGCCGTGACTGCGGAGATTTTATCGATATAAGAGTCGGTAATCTTTTGCACCTGATCTTGAACGGATTTTAATTCGTCCTGAGATATTCCCTCGGAATGCCTTTTCAGATCTTCCAGCGTATCCCTTCGAATATTACGAACGGCAACCTTCTTTTCTTCTGACTTCGATTTGACGACCTTGGCCAGCTCTTTTCGTCTCTCTCCCGTTAGTTCTGGAATCACGATCCGAATGACTGAGCCGTCGTTCGTAGGCTGAAGACCAAGGCCCGAAGCTTGAATCCCCTTTTCAATGTCCTTAATGATTCCCTTATCATAGGGAGAAACCACGAGCAATCTAGGCTCGGGAACGGAGATATTACCGAGCTGATTGATCGGAGTCGGGGCACCGTAGTATTCTACTTTAATATCTTCGATCAGAGCGGGATTGGCTCGTCCCGTCCGAATCCCGGCAAAATCCTTGCGGAGGAGTTCCACCGTTTTATCCATTTTGGACTTCATTGTGTTTAGAAGTTCGTCATTCGCCATCGATCTGTATATCCTCCGAGTTAGAAATCAAAGTACCGATTTCCTTACCGACGACCAGATCTTTTAAATTGCCCCGCTTAAAAATGTCAAATACGATAATGGGCATATTGTTTTCCATACAAAGGCTGAGCGCCGTAGAATCCATGACTTGTAACCGTCTTTTGATCGATTCCATGAAAGAAACCTGACTATAGCGTTTCGCCGTCGGCTCCTTCTTAGGATCGGCTTCGTAAACTCCGTCCACTTTGGTCGCCTTGAGGATCAATTCGCAACCGACTTCGACCGCTCTTAAACTAGCTGCCGTATCCGTGGTGAAATACGGGTTACCGATTCCCCCGGCAAAAATAACGATCCGCTTTTTTTCTAGGTGTCGAACGGCGCGCCTGCGAATATAGCTCTCGGCAACGGAATGAATATCGATAGCGGATTGGACCCTTGTATAGAGTCCTTTTTTTTCACAAGCATCCTGCAAAGCCAACGCGTTTTGAATGGTAGCGAGCATTCCCATATAATCGGCAGTGGCCCGGTCGATCCCGACTTTCACCAAATTGGCTCCTCGAATTAGGTTCCCGCCTCCGACTACGATGGAAATCTCCACCCCGAGAGCATGAACTTCCTTCAATTCCTCCGCCAAGGAATGGGTCTTTTTACTATCGATTCCGAACTCTCCCTCTCCGGCAAGGGCTTCGCCGGAAAGTTTGATTAAGATACGCTTGTACTTTGCGGTTTCCTGTGCCAAAGTTTACAGGCCGCCTACCTGGTACCGGGTAAAGCGGGCTACGGTGATATTTTCGCCAAACTTCGCAATGGACTCCTTAACCAGATCGTCGACCGTCTTAGCATTGTCTTTGATGAACGCTTGGTTGAGTAGGCAGACTTCGGAAAAATATTTCTTAATTTTTCCGGGAACGATCTTTTCGATTTGTTCCGGCTTTTTGCCCTCTTCCTTCAGCTGCGCTTCGATCACTTTTTTTTCCCGCTCGATATCCTCGGCGGGAACTTGATCTTCGCTCACGTATAGGGGAGCCATTGCCGCAATCTGAAGACAAAGCTCCTTTCCCAAAGCCTCGAAGCCTTCGTTACGGGAAACGAAATCCGTCTCCGAATTGAGTTCCAAAAGAACGCCGATTTTACCGTCTCCATGAATGTACGAAACGGTCCGACCTTCTTTCGTTACTCGACCGGCTTTTTTTGCTGCCTTCGCAATTCCTTTTTCACGCAGCCAATCCGCGGATTTATCGATGTTATTATCGTTTTCTGCAAGAGCTTTCTTGCAATCCATGAGCCCCGCGCCGGTCCGGTCGCGGAGTTCCTTAATCAGGTCTGTGGTAGATGCTGACAACGCCTTCCCCCTTACTCGTTCTTGTCGATTTCGATCGTGGCCGCAATCGTAGGCTCGGTCGTTTCCGTGCTAGCGGTACCAGCAGTAGCTGCCGCCGAGGCGGCTGCAGCATCTTCGGCTTTTTTCAAACGATCAGCGTCTTCGTCCATAATGAACTTACCGCTTTCATCATACTCGCCTTGGTATTCCAGTGCAAGAGCTTCGGAATCCAGATCTTCGCTAAAGCGAGGTTGTTCAACGACACCGCCGGTTCCTTCGATGACCGCATTGGACATCGTCTCGAGAAAAAGAGAGATAGCTCGAATTGCGTCGTCATTTCCGGGAATCGGATAATCGATCAATTCAGGGTCGCAATTAGTATCTACGACCGCAAAGATTTTAAGTCCGAGTTTCCGAGCTTCTTTAACCGCGATTTCCTCTTTTTTAGGATCGATGACGAACAGTATGTCCGGAATCGAAACCATATCCTTTATGCCGCCCAATGTTTTCCGAAGTTTTTCGGATTCGCGACGAAGAGAGAGGATTTCCTTTTTGGTTTTTACTTCCTTTTCGAAAGTATTTTCGGTTTCCATCGCTTCCAATTTCTTTAATCTTGCGATGGATTTTTTAACCGTATTCCAGTTCGTTAAAAGACCGCCCGGCCAACGGTTATTAATGAAATACATATTGGAGCGGATCGCTTCCCTTTCGATCGCTCCGCGGGCTTGTTTCTTCGTTCCGACAAAAAGGACTTTCTTTCCTTCGCTGGTTAAACGCTTGAGAGCATCGTACGCTTCTTTAGCTTTCTGTACGGTCTTTTGAAGATCGATGATATGAATCCCGTTTCTTGCCGTGAAGACGTAGGGAGCCATTTTGGGATTCCATTTGCGAGTCTGGTGGCCGAAGTGAACTCCGGTTTCCAGAAGGTTTTTCATGGAAATTACTGACATGAGTTGTTTACCCCTTTTTTAGTACGAAGAACAATGTCGCCACAAGTCCCAAAAGACTTGCAGGGGTAACTTGAACTTCGACTTTGATTACGTAAAGTTCTAGCCGAACCGCTTCCTGAAGGAGGTAGACAGAGAGGAAATGAACGCCTAAAAGACGATCCAAAAGAACGCCGACTACGGCTCCCGCTAAGGAACCAAGGACAATTGCAATGGCGATTTTTCCCGCTTTTGCGCCGTCCATAGGTCGTTTCGGGCTAGCAGATACCAATTTCGCAGAAATGACCTATGGGTCAATCTTTATTGGGAAGTATCATCTCACAGTTGCCTTCGAACACGACTCCGTCCGCAATCTGTAATTTTGCCGTTTTGATATTCCCGTTTACTTTTCCGGTGGGCAACATTTCCAGTCGTTGCGTCGCGATCACGTTTCCGGTGATTTCGCCTCCAACCACGACCGTCCCGGCCTTAATATTAGCTTTAACTTTGGCTCCTTCGCTTATCAAAAGAAATCCTTCCGATTCGATTTCTCCCTGGAATTCTCCGGAAATTTCCAAGGGTCTGCGGAAGTTCAGGATGCCCGAAAAAGACGTTTCTCGCCCTAGAACCGTTGAGATGGTTCCGTGTTCGGTGACGGTTCGTGTGGGTTTGGTTGCGCTAGGAGCTTTTTTGGACATGATACCTTTATTATTTTGTCTTCATTTCAAATACGCCATCCCAGTCCTGGGGCGGCGGTTCCGCGATAAACGCCTCGCAACGACCTATATATTTTTTGGAAGGTCCGTCTCCGGGGGTAATTTCTAACGCCTTTTTAAACAACCCCAACGCTTCCGTAAACTTCCCGTTCTTATAAAGCTGAAGGCCTTCGTTGTACAATTTGAGAGTTTCCTTAAACGATTCGGAGACCATGAGTTCACTCCTTATAAAGAACTACTACGGCGGTGGAATAATTTTCCGCGTGACTGATCGAAACAGACACACCGCTATAACCTTTCTCGATGAACAATTCTTTCGATTTTCCGTGAAGTACCAATTCTTTTTTTCCGAATTCCTTCCCGAAAAGCTCGATTTCCCTCATATCCAAGGCCACCTTATCGCCGGCTTCGATCGCCTTGATGAAGGCTTCTTTGACGCAAAATCTACCGCTTAAATGCGGAACAGGGTCCTTTCTGCCCGTGCAATATTGAATCTCGGTTTCCGAAAAAACCCGCTTTAAAAACCGTTCGCCGTGTCTTTCCAGGAGATCGCGAATCCGATCGTTTTCTACGATATCATTCCCGATGGAAATTTTCATTCTTCCTCGGGTGTCGGTAACGGTTCTTCGGAGTTCGGTTCCGTCTCTCCCTCCGTGCCTTCCTCTCCGGTCTCGTTATCCAGATCCGGGCGAACTCTATATAAGATGGAAATCCGATCCGGAAAGAAACTTTGTATATCGACCGATTTTAGAGCGGGAGCTTTCGTTAAACGAACTTTAGCGAGAACGGGTTTATTATCCGGTACTAGCTTTTTAGTTTTCGGATCGTACTTATGAGTGCATGCCACCGTCGCAGATAGGCCCTTGATGATTTGAATGCTTCTGAGCGGGGTCTTGGATTGTAATTTAACCGAGATTTCCTGTTCCGAAAACTCGGCCTCCAAATTCTTGTCCAGGGACTGACACTTTACCGGCACACCTAATACGATGCTTTCCCCCGGCGTAGAGGAATTCGCAATAATACTGACTCGGATCGAAATTTCCTTAACATTTTCCCGGTATCTTAGTCCGGAGGGAAGTTCGGGAAGTTTTTGTTTTACCGTAAACGATTCGGTTTTATCCTTCAGGGAAATCGCAGGTAGAGTGATTCGTCCAAGCTTCTCCAATTGTGCGTGGTTCCCGATCACCACCAAATTGGCCGGAGATATAAAGTGGGAAGACTTTACGTAATCCTTAGGAGGATCTCCGGTAAACTTCACGTCCAAAGTCAACGTGCGACTGATATTGGAATCGACGATGATCTTGACTTTATCCTTTAAGCGAGTCACGCGAAGACCTGCGGGAACTCCTCCGATACGAACCACGTTGACGAAATTTTCCCCCGGATGGAGATCCGCGGCGGATATATAGGCTTTGAGGGAGGGAGAATAGAAGTTCACGTAATCCCGGACTCCTTCCACTTTCACCGGAAACGTAACGTCCGAGCCTTTAGCGATCATCATCCCGCCGGATAATTTCGGGTAATCGATCTTAATATTCACCTCGCGAACGAGAATTTTCGAATTCTGAAGATTGATATAGAAAACGATCGCGAGTATAACCGAACCGAGTTTGGCCTGCCAATTGCTTAGGAGGGTTTTAAGCATTTAAATCCTCCCTTTCGTCCCCTTCCGCTTTCTTATCGGAACTCGGTTTTTTTTCGTGCAGAATAGTATTTAATAAATTCTTTAACTCGATCGGCTTAACAGGATGAATCATTTCCCCGTCGTAGCAAACGGAAATTTCTCCCGTCTCTTCCGAAGTGACTACGACCACCGCGTCCGACTCTTCGGCGATTCCAAGAGCGGCCCTGTGGCGGGCTCCCATCCTAGCATCGTCTAAATTTTGAGCCATTGGCAAAAAAGCACCCGCACACGCGATTCGGTTTTGTTCGATAATCACGGCTCCGTCATGAAGTGCCGTATTTTTTTTAAAGATCGTGAGCAATAAACTGGAAGAAAGTACCGCATCCAATTGAACGGCTTGCTCGGCGATCTCCTTGAGACTATGTTCCCGAACGATGGCGATGATGGAGCCGGTCTTATTCTTTGCCATGATCTTGGCGGCTTCCACGATTTCATCCAGATCGGTAACGGTTTTAAGAAGGAAGGGCCGAAAGAATTTCAGCCTCGCCATATCGCCCGTAATTTTCCGGAGCTCCGGCTGTAAAAGAACGATGATCGCGAAAACGAGAGCGGGCCGTATATTATCGATGATCCAGTCTAAAAGTTCCAGTTCGGCGTACTGGGCAAAAATCCCGAGCAACCAAATCAATCCGATTCCGAGTAAAAGTTGGACTCCTCTGGTTCTGCGAATCGTAGCATAAAATTGGTATATTAAAAAACTGACGATCAGTATATCGAGAATCACGTTGATCCCGAATCGATCGTTTTGAAAAAGGGTGATATTCTTAAAGAATCCCATTTTCGGTTTCCTAAAGTCCTAAAACGGCGAACATATCATAAAGCCCTTTTCCTCTTCCTGCCAAAAACTCGGCAGCCTTGACGGAACCGACTGCGAACGTTTTCCGATCCTGGGCCTTATGCGAAATTTCGATTCTCTCTTCGGGAGTGAAAAAATATACGGTGTGATCTCCGATCACTTCGCCGGCTCGCAGCGTATGAATTCCGATCTCCTTGGGATCCCTTTCGGGTAAAATTCCGTGGCGACCGTGGACCACATTGGATTCGTTACGACCCAGGGTTTCCAGTAAAATGGATTTCAGCTTTTCGGCGGTACCGGAAGGAGAATCCTTTTTATGACGATGATGGATATCCTGAATTTCGATGTCTGAGAGATCACCCAGAACTTTCGCGGCAATCTCGGTCAGTTTAAAAAGCAAATTCACTCCGATGGACATATTGGGTGAATATACGATCGGAATATGCGAAGAGGCTTCCTTGAGAAGATGCTTATGCGCGTCGATTAAACCCGTCGTACCCACCACGACCGGCTTTCCTGCATGAATACAACTCTCCAGCACGTCGGAAAGAACTTCTCGGATGGAAAAATCTATGACGATATCCGAAGAAGCGACGGCTTTGTTTAGATCGTCCGTAAACGGAATCTGATTCGACTTCAGCCCGGAATGCAAACCCGAATCCAATCCGAGGTACACGGATCCTTTACTGACCACGGCTGCCGAAAGTTCGGAAACTTTCGACTGAGATAGAACTTGGATGATGGCCGTTCCCATCCTTCCCGAAGCTCCGATGACCGCGACCCGATTTTTTGCCGTCAAAATATTCTCCTCTAGTTATAACCTTTCCCGATTAGGTCGGAAATGGTTTTCTTTAATTTTTCCGCTGCCGCATTTTGAGTAAGAGGAGTTAATGGAAGACGAATTTCCGAAGAACAATATCCGTTCCAGCTCATCGCTGCCTTAATCGGTATCGGATTCGTTTCAGTAAATGCCAGCGCAAATAATTCCAAGAAATCGTAATGAATCTTTTGTGCCGCCTTCATATCCCCCTTTTGAAACGTATCCACCAGTTTGACGATGCTCGCCGGGAATAAATTCGAAATCACGGATACTACCCCGACTCCCCCCACGGACAACAAAGGTAAGGTTAGATTATCGTCTCCCGAAAGGACGGTCATTTTATTTCCGACCAAGGAAATCAATTTAGCCATTTGACCCAGATCTCCGGTGGCTTCCTTCATGGAACGAATCTGCGGATGTTCCGAAAGTCTGAGAACCGTTTCCGGAAGTAAATTTACGCTAGTCCTACCGGGAATATTATAGAGCATGATGGGAACCGAAGAATGATCCGCGATTTCCTTGAAATGTAGATACATCCCTTCCTGGGTCGGTTTATTATAATACGGATTGACTTGCAAAATTCCGTCCACGCCGTCCTTACAAGCCTCTTCGGTTAACAATACCGCTTCCCGAGTAGAATTGGAACCGGTACCGGCGACGACCAGGATTCTTTTTTTTACGGTGCGGACAGTCTCGCGGATCAACTCTGCGTGCTCGTCATGGGACAAAGTCGGAGATTCTCCCGTAGTACCGCAAGGTACGACTCCGCTGACCCCTCCTTTTATCTGCTTTTCCAAGAGAGAAAAATAAGAGTCGTAGTCGATTTTTCCGTTCTTGAAAGGGGTGATGATGGCCGTAAAAACGCCTCGAAACATAATTTGTAAATTCCTTGCCCCTGGGTGATTTGGCAATAAAAATACCCCGATTCTTCGATCTTGGCTTTCGGTCCCATAATTCCGATTCCGAGTTGCCTTAGGTCGCGATATGGCGATTCTGGTAGGTCGATGCTCGTTTCCGCAGAATTATTGACTTCCTACTCGGCGACTTTCCTTCTCTCGTTAGGACTCTGTAGGCTTTATATCGGTTCGAAAAGGATCACGATCTCGGACGTCCCCAACGAACGCAGTATGCACCAAGCTGCCACAAAGAAGTCCGGAGGGATTTGGATCTTCGTTTCATTCAGTTTTATCCTAGGCCTCTTCAGTTACTTCGGCATAGCGGAATTTCCGTTGCACTGGTGGACCGGAATTTTATTTTTTTTCTTAATCGGTTTAGGCGACGATGTGAAGGGACTAAGCCCCTACCTTCGATTCGGAGCCGAATTCATTTTCTTGGCGGCCTGGGTCAGCCTGGCCCCGTTTCGAATCTCCCTATTCGGTTACGATTTAGGAGTCTCTCCCGGTGGTTTCGGCGAGGTTACTTTAATCTCGCTCTATCTACTTTTCTTTATCAATCTCTGCAATTTCATGGACGGGTTAGATACCTATCTAACCACAAATTTAATCTTTATGGCTTTCGCGACGACGATAGTTTCCGGTAACGACCTTCCGTTTTCGTACCTTTTGATTTTTGCCGCCTTGTTCGGTTTTCTAACCTGGAATTTGCCGAAGGCCAAACTATTCTTAGGCGATTCGGGTTCTTTATTTTTAGGATTCGCCTTAAGCGCATTGCCCTTCGATGTCGCAAGATCGAAAGCATTCGAATTTTCCGACCTTTTCTTTTTCGCTCCGGTATTTTTTACCGATGGTCTATTAACGATCTTAGTCAGATTGTACAAAAAAGAGAATATTTTCCGAGCGCACCGCTCTCATTTATACCAGCTTTTTGCGATTAGGACCCATAACAAAGGATGGGTTTCGTTAGGGTTTACGCTCGCAAATATTCCGGGGCTGTTGATCTGGGCTCTTGTTCCCAAATACTGGTCCGTATTTCTGACCGTTTTTCTATATTCGTTCTGCTACGTATATTTCAGAAGGGAATTGCTTCGTAAAAAGACGATATAAATTAAGAATATTAGAATGTTCTTCTAATTTCTCCCATCCGCCAGCTCATATAAACCAACGCGGCAAGTTCCATTAAACCGGCCCATACGAAGGTGGAAGAAATTCCGATACGGTCCGAAAAGAAACCCGCAAGAACGCCGGTAATCGCCGGCGTTAAGAGAAATACCAAACTATAAATGGATAAAATCCTTCCGCGTATATAATTTTCCGTATGCTGCTGAATTCCGGCTGGAATGATCGTAATGATTACTCCGGTGAGACTTCCGAACACGAATAAAACGAAGGTCGTCAAAAACAAACTCGAAGAAAGAAACGGAAGTCCGGCAAAGAGTAGACTACTGATGAAAGCCGCGCCGAATAAGATATGCCCCTTCTTACGAATTCCATGCACGAAGAACGTCGCCGATCCCCCTAAAACGAGACCGATTCCTAGAGAAGTTAGAAGCGCGCCTCTCGCCGATTCGGATAGGCCCAGAACTTCCTTGGCATACTTAGGTAAGAGAACTTGAATCGGCCCCACGAGCATCACGACCGTTCCGAGTAAGTATAGGAATTGTCGCACTAACTCGGATCTTCCAAGATAGGCGATTATCTGACTCACATTCGTTACCTGATTTTGAGTATTCCTTCCCTTTGAATCCAAAGGAAGAAACGCGAGTAGTACTACGCTTATCAAATAGGAACATCCGATACCTAAAAAAACTTGTTTGAACGATAGGAATTCCCTCAAAGATCCTGCGGCCAACGGAGCTAATCCGTACCCGAATAGCACAAGCGTGTTTAACCAGACGCTATGCTTTCCGATTTTTGAATGATCGACCAGATCTCCCAGAATCGCAAATCTTCCCGGCATCACGAACGCCAGTCCGATTCCCGAGAGGATGGAAGGAATCAGGAGAAGATAGGGCCGCCCCTTGCCGATCCAATCCAGTTCGAGAGAGAGGGCGGCAAAACCCGCACCGACCGCCATCGAGAGCTGAGCGCTCCCTAACACCCATTTTCTAGAATAACGATCCAATAAACGACCGGCCGGAAAACTCAAAAACAAAAGCGGGATGCATACGCAAAAAAATACCCATCCGGAAAAAGCGTCCGAATCCGAGATATTCTGGGATAAAATAATCGCAGTATAATTATACATATTCCCGGCAAGAAGACCGAGAATCGAAGATAAATAATAAAGTAAAATCACCAATACGGACGTTTTACGAAGACGAATGCCTACGCAAGAAATTTACCGATCTTGCTCCAAAAAGGGAGTTTTCAAATGATAAGTAGTTCACTTGACGGAAAATATTTAAAAGGAGAATCTCCTAAAATCGTATGGCCTCCTCGACAGTTAGATTTGATTCCGTAAAATATCTGCCTCGCTTAGCGGAATTCATGAGCCGGGAGATAGAACGCCATCTTAAAAAAGCGGAGGACCTTCGCACTCTTTCGGCGTCACATTTTGAAATTCTAACTTTTTTATTGCGAAAAGAGAAAACGAATATGTCTCTGATCGCCAGGGCGATTCACAGAAAAAAATCGACGGTGACCGTCCTCGTTAATAAGCTCGAAGATCTAGGTTTAGTCAGAAAATATAATTCCGACGAAGACAAGCGGGAAACGAATCTCGAACTGACCGAACGGGGCCGGGCAGTTCGAGGACTAGCCAAACGCATCAGTTCCGGCATAATGTCCTTAAAACTATGGGGTTTAAGTTCCAAAGAATCGGAACAGCTATTTCATTTATTAGAAAAAACGTATACTCATCTCAGAGACACGAAAAAACTTTAATTGATCGCTTTATTGAATTCCGGTCTTCGCCCGGCTATCAAAGCGTCGATTCCCTCGACCGCGTCGACGCTTTGAACGCTTTCTATCGTTTTTCCCTTATCATATTCGAACGTTTCTCGTAAGTCTTGGGATAAATAACGAACCGCTTCCTTGCACGACGACGTCGCCGATCGGGAATTTTTCGAGAGTTTCTTCGCAAATTTTTGAACCGCATCCTGTAAGGTTAGGGAGTCGTCAAAGACTTCGTCAAGCAACCCGACTTCCTTTGCCTCCGATCCCTTATAAGCGGTTCCGAGCAGAATGTGGCGTTCCGCCTCTCGAATCCCGACGATATTCGAAAACATTTTAGCGACCGAAGTGGGAACCCGAATCCCCATCTTCACTTCCGGCAACCCGATTCTGGAATTTTGTAAACCGAATCTAAAATCGCTCGCGATACCGATCATCGCCCCGTAACCGATCGCGTGTCCGCTTATCTCCGCCAAAACGGGACAAGGGAAGAAATGAATTTTTTGCAATATTCCGAAAAAGTAATCTAAGAAAGGTACTAAGTCCTTCCGGATCTCTTCTTTTTTCAATTCGCCCAAATTAAGCCCTTGAGAAAAAACCCCTTCTCGATCGCTGCCGATCACCAAAACTCTTAGATCGGAGTTTATCGCCGATTTCAAGGCTGCGTCCAGTTTCCGAAAAGCTTCGAAAGTAAAACTATTTTTATCGTCGGAATTCAAGGTAATTCTACCGATTCCATCGTCTTCCGTAAATCGAACCGATTCCATATCCCGCTCCATTTAGTTAGATATCTTACTATTTGTTTCGAACAAATTCTGTAAAGAAAATTTCCTCGAAAATTTGCTTTAATGAGGGTCGGCGGACGATTCAGAGTTCCGGTCCCGTAGCGCGAAATTTCGCCCGACCGGGCTTACGTCGAATTTCGAATTTAAAATTGCGCTAATTATATCTGGCCATCAATTTTTTTAAACCGAGTTTCGCCGGCTCATAGCCTGAATCGATCTGTAACGCCGATTCGAACTCGATTCTTGCACGATCGAGATACCCTAGAGTTTCCCAACAACACCCTGCATTAAAAAACGGATAAACTCGAACTTCGTATCGAGGAGCATGCTTGGCCTTTTCAAACCAGGGAACGGCTTCCAGATACTTTTTCTGCTGCATTAGATAGACGCCGATATCATTATAAGGATTCCCTAATTTAGCGTCCGTATCGATGGCTCTATGGCAATATTCGATCGCCTTTTCCGTTTTGCCTGCGAGGGAATAGACCCAACCTAAAAATGTCCAGGCCTCGGCGGTCGGGCGGAGAGAAAGGCTTTTCCGATAATAAAAGGAGGCGCGTTTCAGATCGCCCTCAGTTTGGAATTTATAACCTTCCAGGAAATAGTGTTTTGCATCCTCGTTTTCGCCGAACGCTCTTAGATACATAGGGTGGATCATTCAATCTTCTCCTTATCTCTCGATTTGCGGAACAATTCTTTTCACTTAGGATACGTTTCCTTCGCTTAACAAAGTGGAAAGGTTTTCACGATGATTTAGCATAAACCGTATTCGTCGAAATCCTTCGCTCTCTTACCTTTAGACATCCCGAACCCTCCGTATGATCGGACGGGATCCGAATGATTCCACTATGCATATGGTATTTCACGGAATAATAAAAAGGCGGCCAGCGGAGAACTCCGGTATCGAACGAAGAAAGTGGCCTTCGATAATTCGTAGGTTTCGATCTAGGATACGGATAAAGATCAAAATACCCGTCTCGTTGGCCGCCATTTCGGGCAGTTTGATGTAGAAAACATACGTTTACCAGTGTTTTTTGATCCGGATGGGAATTTTTGGAATAGGATCGAAATCTCGGATCCGATCGGCTCAAATCCTCCCGATTCGACCGCCATGCTCGGGCGCTAACGGAATAATAGAAAATTCCGAACTCCCCTCTTCACGATTCCGTTCCCGGGATCTCGTTGAAGATTCGATCGAGTCAATTGTGAAAATCAAAACTAATCCATCGGTTTCGCCTTCCATTCGGGAAAACGAAGACTCTCTAAAAATTCTTTTTCATAAACCGTTGATAAGCGAAGAAGAGGGGCCAAAAAATCCAGGCAGTAAGGACGCAAATACAAAGGCAGATTACCCATACCGTGCCTAATGTTTTCAACAAAAAGGCGCCGGAAAAACCGAGTAAGACGGAAGCCTTTGTCTGTAGTACCATCGTAATTCTTACCAAATCGACAGGATTCAATAGTATTATGATTAAGGCGGGGATTTCTATCGGATATTCTCCCAAATATAAACTTAAAACGAAAATGAACGAATCGAAAAATACGAAAAAATACAACCAAATCAGGAGCGCGCCCGCGATGATCAATTCCCCTTTCTTAAAGAATGTGGCGAGCAAAAAAGCTAGGGATACGAAAATCAAAATTAAGATCGCACCGAAGCAGATCAATTCCATAAAAAGAAGAATAAAATGAATATCGGAATAAAACGAGAAGAATCCGGGAATCCCCACTCCCAATAATAAACCCAACGATAATGAGGCGGAAATTCCCAAATACTTTCCGATAAAATATTCGGATCTAGTGACCGATTTGGAAAAAAGCACTTCCGCAAAAGGAAGAGAGTCCATAAAAGACAACCCGGCAAACGTAATCGTAAAGAGAGGAACGATCAAAAGAACCACGTTCATTAAACTTGCGATGAGCCTTACTCCGTTCTCGTCGCCGAAATAATTCAAGATGCTGACGCAAATCGCCAGAAAAAATCCGAAGATGAAAATCCATCTGCTTCTAATGTTTTCCTTTAATTCGAAAATTAGAATCTCTTTCATCGTGGATTCTCATATTCCTTATTCCAAAATTCCATAAGCGAGAGTTGTAGACTTTCGAACCCGCTTTTCCTAAGAAATTCCTGAGGAGATTCGTCGATTAAAAGAGATCCATCCGATAGAAGCAGAAATCGGTCGGCTACGTCTTCTACTTCCGCAAGAATATGAGTGGAAAAAATGACTAGCGCTCCCTCCTTTTTTTTCTTTCTAAGCAGTTCCTTCAAAATATGAGACACATAAGGATCCAAACTCGCGGTCGGTTCATCGATTACATAAATATTCTTTTTAGAGGAAAAGCATTGGAGTATATTCACTTTTTGTTTTGTTCCTCCGGAAAGGGATCCTATTTTCTTATTCTCCTGAGATCTCAATCCTAGCTTCTCGTACATTTCGGAAAAAGTTTCCTCGTCGAACGGCTCCAATTTCTTAAAAAAATCGACCAATTCTAGAATCGTAAGATTTTTAGGAAAACTCGGGCTTTGCGGCATATAACCTATACTGCCTTCCGCTTCTGTACGCTTCGAGGGTGGAATGGCATTGAAAAGAATGGAGCCGCTCGACGGCTTTACTAAACCGATGATACTTTTTATTAATGAACTCTTACCCGAGCCGTTCGGACCTATGATCGATAGAATATTTCCTCCCTCGACCCGAAACGAGACGTTTTTTACGACCTTTGATTTGCCGTAGGAAACTTCCAAATTTCTTATATCCATCATATGTTTCCTTTCATGGTCGGTTTCGGATCTTCAAAATCGATCGGGGTTACGATCGGAAAGGCATTCTCTATTCCTTGCAAAAAAGTGACTACAGGAGATTCATAAAGAACCATTAGGAACGGATAAATCGCGACCCAATACCCGAAAAAATGAATCGGTCTATGCGGAGAATCCCCGATTTTATCTCCGTCCAAATCGTAACCTCTATAACTATCCCAGTAATTCCGGGAAAATTGATTCGCGGTTTTCTTCGCGTTAGTGCTGATATCGAACACGTTATCCCGAAAATCGTTTTTGGAAAAAACGTTCGAATCGCTGCTTCCTAAAATACGCACGCCCCAACCGTTTTCTTCGATCGTATTATAGGTAAAAAAATTGCGATTACAACCGTCCGCAAAAATAGCCGTCGAGTTTTCTATAAATTTATTTTTTACTAAAATACTGTCGGAGATTTCCTTTAGCAAGAGACCGTAAGAACTCTCCCCCCAATTATTCCTGAAGGTATTATTTTCGATCAGGATATTCTTACTGTACATTACTGCGACGCCGGCGGAGTTGCTCTCGAACGTGTTTCCTCGAAAATCGTTATCGGAGGAAAACATGAAATGCATTCCGTATCTGATATTGTTTTTAGAAACGTTATTTTCGATCTTAAGGTTGGAGGAAAATTCCAAGTAAATTCCGTCCCGATGTTTTTCCGCCCGATTACCGATAATTTGCACGTACTTCGAATTCCAAAGATGAACCCCGTTTCCACCGGAAACCTCGTTACGCGCATTACCCTGGGTAATATTATCGTTTATTCGGCAATTACTTACTTCGGCCAAATAAATCGCGTAAGCGGTATCTTCGAAGGTATTATTCGCGAAAATACAGTTGTTGATCTTCTGGGCATGAATTCCGGCATATTCCGTCGTGTCCGAAATACCGCTCGCGATAATTTTCAATCCTCGAATCGTCACTCCGTTCGAGGTGATATCGAAAACATGCTTTTCTTTTTTTCCGTCGATTATGGCCCCTGGCAGCCCGAGAATCGAAATTCTCTTATCAACATGAATTTCACCTTCCTTGTATAATCCTGATTTTATAATGATAGTATCTCCGTCCTGAGATGTATCGATCGCCTTTCGAAGAGAGGAAATAGCGCAGTCCGGACATACGATAATTTCCCGTGAAAGAAGTTCCTTTCCGGATAGAATCAAAACGAGGAAAATCATTCCGCTTATACTTCTAACAAGCGCTGAAATCGAAGGATTATGCTTTAAAACTTTTCCGATCCTAAAGCTCATAAACTTACTGAATCAAAATGCCGGTATGTAACGCTAAATATGATTTCGCTCTTTCCAAGGATCTAAAAGCTCCGAGCCCCTTTCCCATGGGGGAATGAATCGATTCGGATTGAACGAAAACCGCATTCGGTTCGAGTAGCATTTTCCCTGGACTCTCGAAATCCGAAACCCAAACGGAACGGATGGTCGGCTGATTTTCACGGATATAGGATTGCAGACATTCGATCGAATCGAAATAATATCTGCGACCTTTCTGCGTTAAAAATTGCGCATGAAACCGAAAATCGACGATGGACATCGAGCAATACTGACATTGCTCCCGCCCTGCCTCCGGTACTATCGGCTCATTTTTCGTGCAACCAGCGGAGAGAAGGAGAGCAATTAGGAAAGAATAGGATAGTTTACTTTTCATACAAGGATCGTTTTCTCTCGGACCAAAGTATAATCAACAGACATAGTAATGCCGAAAAAAGAATTACCCCGCCGTAAGAGGGAAAACTGCATGCGGTTATATTCAACATTTGTTTACAACCTAAGAGAGGGGGTTGGTACGCCATTCCGGGAACGATAATCGGCGCATCCGGATTCAGATTATGACCGTAGTTATATTCCCATCTCCAAAAATCATATAACCCCACCAAGCCGACGAGAATTATATTAATTATACCTAATGCTGCAAATCCGACTCTAGGAACAGCAAAAGTCACGAACGCTCCGAAAATCAAATACCCTAATACGAAAGGCATAAATAATAATTCCGGTATGGACGCCGATATTATTTCACGCATACCTATATAATGATTTAATAAATTAATATTCTGCAAGTCGTAAGGAGTAGAACCGGTCACCGTATTGATCCAGATCTTCATCCCCAACCCCTCCGGATACTGAGGAGCATCCAGAGTGATATCCCATAGAGGTAGAAAAAAAACGCCGATAAGAACGATGCCGACCCCTAAAATTAGGAGTCGGTTTTGCTTAGAAAGTCTTTGAAATAGTAAATCTTTCATAGTTTTCTTTTCTTACGGACTTACACGGATGTATTGTTGCATTTCTTGGTGTAAGGCGGAACAAAAATCAGTGCAGTAAAAGGGGTAAATCCCCGGCTTCGAAGCCATCCATTTGAAAGTTCTCGTTTGACCCGGCATGATCAGTAAGTTCGGCATTTCCGGCGCGCCGTTGATTGCAAAGCCGTGCGGAATATCGAAATCCTGCTCCAAATTAGTGACGTGGAAATAAACCGTGTCCCCTTTCCGAACTTCGATCGTATCCGGTTTGAAATGGGATCTTATTTGAGTCATTAAAACCCTGACCACGTTTCCTTCACGCATGACTCTTGCGTCCTTTTCGTTCTTAATCGCATAGGGATGTTTATTTTCCTCTAACGGATAAATTTTAGCAGCCTTGTCCATTAACATTTTAGCGGGTACCATTTGAGAATAATGGGGTTCACCTACGGTAGGAAAATCCGAAAGTAATTCCGCTTTGTTACCCGAAATATCATAGAGCTGAGCGCTTTGCGGCAATTCCATTCCGACCGGAAGATATCGATCCTTCGTAATCTTATTTAAAGCTATCAAATACTTTCCGTAAGGCTCTTTAGAACTTCCGCCTACGATCGAAAGGTGACCGACACTATAGTAAGCGGGCAAATGTTGAACCACTTCCCAAGTACCTAGCTTCCATTTTACGACCTCCGAACTCACAAAGCAGGAAGTATACGCATATCCCTTACCGTCAAATTCCGTATGCAAAGGACCTAAACAAGGCTTATTCACTTCACCCGCCAAAGTTGATTCATACTTTAGAACCGGAATATTCATGATTTCCTTGGTTCTATGTTCGGGTTTGTCTTTTACATCCATGAGCTTAGTAAAGGAATGAACCGGAATGACCGTCGCCAATTTACCTCCGCCCACGATATACTCTCCCGTGGGATCAACGTCCGTTCCGTGCGGGCTTTTTGGAGTCGGTAAATAATACATTACGCCCGGACAATCTTTCGGCTGAAGCATTTTGACTCCGCTTAATTTCTCGGAAATCGCCGGTTGATTTTCAGGCAAGAAATTTCTGTAATACTCTCCGCCGAAATTGGAAGCCTTGCCTTGATCCAAACATTGCTTAGCGCGAACCCAATTGAAAGCGAGAATATAATCCTTATCGTTTTTAGAAGCCCCGACTTCTATCATCTTATAGGCTTGCTCGGTATTATACGAAGTAAAGAAGCACCAATCATGAGACTTTCCTTTTCCGCAATGCGAGAGATCGTAATCGAATCCCGGAACGAGTATTTGCAGCTCTATCGAAAGGCGACCGGATTTAGGGTCGACTTTAACCATCGTGATCGTTCCCTTAAAATCACCTTTAGAAAAGTTTTCGATCGGAATACTACTTTGAGGAATAGGGACCGAAAACCTGGTTGCAGCCATTAAATATTCGGTATTCTCGGTTGCGAATGGAGACGCGTGGTTACCGGCGGTGTTCGGGATTTCGATAATCTCTTTAGTTTCAAAGGATTTCAAATCGATTCTAGCTAATCGCGGAGTGTTATTCGCATTCAGAAACATCCATCTGCCGTCCTGCTTACCGTCGGTCATCGACGCTTCAACGTGATGGCTATCGTCCCAGGGAACGTAACCGTGAGTCGTCCTAAGCATATTCTTGGTCTCTTCGTCGTACCCGTAACCGTTTTCCGGAAAGACAGAAAAGACGGGAATGATCTTAAACAATCTTGCGGAAGGAATTCCGTAGACTGACATCTGTCCGCTAAATCCGCCGGAAAGAAATGCATAAACTTCGTCCTTGTCTCCTGGAGCAACGTAAACTCTCTTTGCAGCGTCCGAGGCGAGAGAGGCCGTCGCCGCTCCCTTTTTACATCCTACAAGTGCAAGGAATATCAATCCTAAATAAAAGAAATATTTGAATATCTTAATATTCATCTTTTGCCCTACCTTATTTTTTATCCGATTTTCTGAAATATTCTAGAATTTCCCGAGCTTCGGATTCTTTCACGTTTTGGAACGTCATTTGAGTTAGATGTTCGGCAAGAAGTCCCATAGCTACCGGGTCCTTTTGAGTCATCTCGGCGGGATTCAGAATCATATTCATGATCCACTCGGGAGTTCTCCTTTCGGTAACACCTTTCAAAGCGGGACCGACGACCTTCTCCTCGAACTTATGACAGGCGCTACACTTCGTCTCGAAATGCTTCTTACCTTTCTGCACCATCGACTCGTCGATTGGACCCAAGGTAACCGAGGATACCGGACCGATACCTTTATTGCTTACGTTCTTCTCGGCCTCTCCCTCTTTCTCCTTTCCGCAAAATGAATACGAAATTAAAGAAACCAGGACAAAGAACGAAACAACAGACTTCCTTTTAATAAATGCATTATTTATTAATTTATCATCCATCTCGAATATTCTCCCAACCTAGGCAAAATAATAAATTCCCGATATTCCGAACAAAAACTCGAGATATTGCCCGAGATTCAGATTAGCATGCGATCGTAGAATTTCACATTGATATAGATCAAATTACGTCAAGAACGGGTGATGACATTTATCACGATCCATATTCCCGAATCCGATATTTTAAAAAAGAATCGACTATATAAAAGAAGACAGAACCGGAATGCTATTATTATAAAATAGAATATTACTGATACTTTTGCGCGAAAGAATAAAAAATCGCAAACAGCCTCCCGCCTCGATCATAAAAGCTCGGAATTATTATAGATCGATCCGGATCGATAAAAGAGGAACTGCGACCCGAGGGTCAAAACGATTGCAAGGAAAGAATCTATTACATTACGATTACTTTTCCTTTTAATCTTTAAATGATATTTTAATTTTATAATAAACTAGATCAACCCGTGAATCTTCGGATCAGAGCGCGTCCGATGAATCGAAATTTTTCCCCGAGAGGAAAACGACCCAAATTCGCTTTTACCACGCCTTCGGTAAATCTTGTGGCCTTTGAATAATCTATCTTCACGTCGACTATCACCGGCCTTCCCATTTCGGACAATAAAAACGCCTCTCGCATCGCCGTTTCGATATGATCGTTGGAATGCAAAGATATATATACCGCCCCGGTGGCTCTTGCAACTCCCTCCAACTGCAATTCACCCAAAATAGTGCATGTTTTTCTCCCGTAGGGGATCTGCTGTCCTTGAGAAATTTGAGATAATTCTCCATCATAAAATACGAATATAATGGCCCCCAAGGAATGAACTGTTGCCGTAATCAACTCCAGCCCGGTCATAAGAAATGCGCCGTCCCCTACGATACCTACTACTTTTTTTCCAGGATGTACCAGTTTAGCTCCGATGCTTGCAGGAACACAATATCCCATCGAATTGAAATCGGTCGGAGAAAGAAAAGTTTTGGGGCGATAAACCGGATACAGTTCTTCCGCCAGAAAGGTATGATTTCCGTCGTCCACGATTAGAATGTCATCTTCCTTCATTTTAGCCCGCAGTTCTTTGAAAAAGAGATACGGATTGATTTTGTTAGGAACGCGGTGCTCTTCCCATTCCTTGAAGTAAGCTTCTTTTTTCTCCCGAATCGTCCTACTCATATGAGTAGATTCATTTTTTCTAAAGCCATTCCGTTCTAAGCCCTGTATCAATGCCGACAAAACCTGTTTACTATCTCCGGTAATTTCCACAGCGGCCGGATAATTTTTCGAAAACACGTTCGGATTTATATCGATATGAATTAAATTTTTCGGGACTTTCATTCCGAAACTTCCGGTCGGAATCTCCGCGAATCGAGTACCGATCGCAAGGAGACAGTCGCAGGATGAAAATGCCGCCTCCCCAGCCGGGACGGAATATGAACCGAATCCCATTCCGGTATGATGCGGATGATTGGCCGGAAAAACGCTCAATCCCTGAAGAGTTGTTGCGACAGGTGCATTCAAAATTTCTGATATTTCAATCAGTTCCTCCGTAGCGTCTCGCCCTCCCCATCCTACGAAAATTCCCGGATGCCGAGCGGTCTTTAGCAATTCACAAGCCTGCTCGATTTTATCCAGCTCGATCGTCGGGTAATTCTCTTCCCGTTTAAAATCGGGAAGAGAGGAGATCGATCCCTCGAATAATTGGATATTCACCGGAATCTCTATGAACACTGGCCCGCATTCATCGGTCGTCGCTATTTTATAGGCCTCGTAAATCGTCGGAACGATCTCTCCATGCGTTTGGATTTGATAGAATTTCTTAGTAATTCCTTTTAATATAGCAGATTGATCGATTTGATGAAGTTGATATTTTTTTCCCGTATCGGTTCGAACTCCGCCCGAAATAATCAGCATCGGGATTCCGTCGAGGTATGCCTCTCCGATTCCGCTGAGAGCATGAGTCATACCTGCGGCTGGAACGATTACTAACGTTCCGATGGAATCCGAAGTTCGGCTGATCGCGTCAGCCATGAAGGCCGCGCCGCATTCGTGAGTTACTAGAATCGGAACGATGCTCTTTGAGTTGCTCAGTTCGTCATACAATTCCGTATTGTGTACTCCCGGAATTCCAAAAGTGTATTTTACCCCGACTTGCTCCAACGCATGAACGACTAACGATGCCCCTGATTTTTTCATACTTCCCCCTTCGTCAATTTCCGAATTCTAAAATCGAACGCGCTGCGAATCTTGCCGTTAGTATACAGCCGCCTAAAAAAGTTCCTTCCAAGGTCCCTTTGCCGTGAATTCCTCCTCCGCCAAAGCCTGCGGCTTCTCCCACTGCATAAAGGCCCGGGATCGGATTTCCGGATTCGTCCAAGACCCTAGATTTTAAATCGGTCTGGATACCTCCCATGGATTTTCGCGTTAATATAAATTCCCGAATCGCAAGCAACGGCAACGCTTTCCGATCCATTATCTTTTGAAATTTGCAAGTTCGAGGCCTCTCCCCGCGATACCGTCTAAGCTGGGAGATCCGCCTCAATTGGTCGTCGTCGAAAAAAGGTTCTCCGCGATCGATCATCGTATCGTAATCTCGAATCGTTTTCTCCAAAAGATCCGAATCGACTAACCGGTTACCGACCATTTGATTCATTTTAGCGGCGAGTTCGGGGATGGAATCCGCTAGAATAAAATCCGGGCACTCGGATGTTATTCTATTTAGAAATGATTTATTTCCTATAAAAACGGTTTTAAGGAATTTTATAAAATCTTTATTTCGTATAGCTTCGTTGAATTCCGAACCGGAAACGGCCAACTCTTTTAACGCAATTTTCCAATTCATCACTTGCCACGAGTATTTCTCTTTCTCTTGGCAAATCCGTTCGACAAGAAATCGAGTATCGAACCCGGTAACCAACGGAATAGGACCGATTCTTTCTCCTTTCGAATTCAACCAAAGGGCCGATTTTGGCGGCACTAAACTTAATCCATGGGCTTCCATTTTAGGATTAGGGTGATGAACTCCTGCTGCATAATTCCACATTTTATCCAGATGAGTAATCTGAGCCCCGATCCTTCGGGAGGCGGAATGAAGATCCCCTATCGCGTACGGATGAGAACCGTTAAGAAGAACTTCGGGAGGTTTTCCCATATCCTTAGGCCAATACTTTCTAACTTCATTAAGATTTCCTGCGATTCCACCGGATGCAATGATCACATGTTCGGCGTTGAGATCGTATTGCGTTCCCGAGCTAGACTCCGCGACGCAACCCGTAATACTTTTTCCGACTTTGTTTAATTTACTCGCCCTTGTTTCGAAGAGCAGTCGAAGCCGATTTCGATTTCTATGGGACAGCAGATGCTTTTTCAAAGATTCCACAAGCCCGTCTCCGGTTCCCCATACCATATGAAATCTAGGCACGCTATTTCCCGGTTTGAATAATCCTCTCTCTACCCAATGAACTACGGGAAAGAAATTTACTGAACGCTTTCTTAAGAAATGGAAAATATCTCTTATGGAATGATGAACGTAAGCTTCCGCCCAAAGTTTAGGAAGCACATCCTGAGAAGAAAATTCCGCTGTCGAATTCCAATCTGAAATTGCCAGAGAGATGCTATCTTTTATTCCGTTCCATCGTTGAATGGGCGTGTCTACCATTAGGATCCCGCCGAATGATAATTTAGCAAGTCCTCCGAATCTATCCTGCGTATCTCGATCAATTAAGATTACCTTCTTGCCGGCATCGAGTAAGTCCAATGCCGTCACTATACCTGCCAAACCTCCGCCTATAATTATCGCGTCGGATGAAATCGTTTCTTTTCGAGTGCCTTTACTTTTTACCATGCGGTTCTCTACTGTAGCATACGAAATTTTTCAAGCAATTGATTGATATCAATGCAAGCTCCACTATTCGTCATGTTTATCGAATAGTTTTATAATTTCGGTCGATCGAGTTTCGTTTATTTGCAACAAATAAGAACCGTTCGTACTCATATTAAACGAAGTCCCGAGAAATCGGAATATATAATTCGGATTTAACCGGAATATAAAAGGAAATCATAATGAATTTACCGAAGGCAAAAAAAGGAAAACGAGCCTTATTAGTGGAGGGCGGCGGAATGAAAGGGGCATTTTCGGGCGGAGTGCTTCATTCCTTAAATTGCATCTTACCCGCGCAAAATTACGATATAATCGTGGCGGTCTCTTCCGGAGCTTGCTGCGCCGCTTATTATGCGACAACGCCGGTACCGGAGCCGAAGGAAGGAGAGCATAAACTTTCGATCTGGAAACGAGAACTTGCGGGTCGAAAGTTGATTTCGGTACTGAATCCTCTTCGAGGAAAATTCTTTCTAGATCAAAAATATCTAATCGATTACCTATTTCGCGAAAAATATCCGATACAAACTCAAAATTTCGGAAAATACGGTTTGCCGGAATTAAGGATAGCCGTAAGCAATCTTAGTACGCGTACCTCCGAATACATCAAAGCGACTTCGGAGAATATCTTCGATTTATTAAAGGCCGCGACATCTCTGCCTATCGCGACGAAAGGAAGACATAAATTAGAGGGAGGCTCGTATTCGGATGCCGCTATTCTGAATCCCCTTCCGTTAAACGATTTAATCGAAGCAGGATATAATAATATAACCGTCGTAATGAACTCTCCCCTTGAACATGTGTCCCCGCCTCTCGATTCTCTAAGTCGATTTCTATCCTTTCCTCTCGATCGTAAAATGTCGAAGATTATGAAATCATCCCATCACTTCCATTTTAACGAGGCCCGAATTCTCGCAGCCAACCCGCCCAAAGGAGTCAAGATCCATGTAATAGCTCCCAACCGGAATCTTCCCGTGGGATTAGTTACCACAAAGCAATCCCTATTGGAGGAAACCGTAGAACTCGGAAAACGAGTCGGATTAAACGCGGCTCTTTATCTAAAACAAAGATTCAGAAAAAGAAAACTCGAATATAACCTAAACCTAGCTACGTAAAAAAATCCGTATTCCATCCTTCCTAATTAGGAAAAATAGGATTTAAGAATGATAAAAATCAATGCATTCCTAAATCCTCGTGTCGAATTATTATGATTTAATGAATCGAATAATTTAGGCGGACCGGAGAAAGACCCGCCGATCCCGAATTTACTCGAACAGCTGTGTTCGGAGTTATTTTCGTTTTCGGGGGTGCCGCATGAAACATTCAATCTTGTATACGTCGGTTTTGATTCTTCGGCTTTCTACGCTGAAAGTGGAGAGCCATTGGAAAGTTATAATACATTAGAAGAATGTAAAAATGTGAATGCTCATGGTCTAGTCGATCTCGTTCACCGGAATACGGTTTACAAGGAATATAAGGAAGGAAAAACCAAGTTTTCGGTTCCGGACTCGGTTTGGTAACTTTGTGATGGAAGAGAGGACATTTCTGTTCGCGTCTTTATCCGATGCAATCGGGAGAATCTTTCATGAAATGATAATCGAATTTGAAGAGCATCATCCTCGAATCTATATACGTCTTTCCTGGCAGTTCGAATCTCCTGAAATATCGAGCTGTATCGAATTTCCCGAGGGCGAATATTTATATGTCAACGTTCAATATCCGAACGTCGTCGACTTCATTGATGCAATAACGGCCCCCGAAGAAAAAATACTCAGTTCCAGGATTGAGCTAGTCTGCTTCGACTCCGAAAGAAAACGTCCCCAGGAATTGGCCAGATTCGTAATTTTCAAACCCGTATATGAATCTGCGACGGTTCTCCTCGAAAGATCCAGTTGATTACGGCGTTCCCTTTAATAATAGTCTAAACATAAAGATCGGAGATCCGTCTTTACGGACCCGCAAGCCGCTCCGTAAAGCGACATTATTCCGTTCGTATAATCGTCGATCCAACGATTCCGATAAGGTCTTCCTCTATAGAACGAAACGGGCCCAACGTGAGCGAATGATTTACGAATTGTTAAACGAACATCTTCAAACTCTCGAGACAAAGAATGAATCTGCGCGAAATTATGATCTTTCGCATAACCGGCGATGATGAAAATCAAAATTTCTGCAATCGAATCGATTCTTTTATTGCTCGCAAAGCTTTGATGATCCATATAAAATTCCTTTCTTGGAAATTAATATGAAAATAGAAGATTTTAAACCTGGCACGCTGTTCAGAAAGAAAGGAAGTTATTCCGGCATTATCAAATCGGTAGTGCACCTCAAAAAGCATGGCTGTATCGTCGTCAATTTTTTTTGCTTTGAGGACGCAAAATCGAGGTCCGTGAGGGTACTTCAAACCGAAGGTTTAGATAAATGGGAGCTGATTCCGGGGGTTTTCAATAGTCTGTCCTTGCGATAAGGGAGAAAACTACAGGCTATTATTCGACGGCGGTTTTATCCGCCGAAGTATTTCATTCGGAAATTTCATGGACCAGAATTGTTTCTGGCGTACAAAAATGGAAGAATCACTTTATTTAATTTCCTATTTAAGCGATTCCGGCGAGGAAATCCGGCCGATCGGTTACAATTTATTCGATTTTAAAAATGCGATTCTTGAAATTGAAAAACTATGCTCCGGAAACGGTAAGCTCGACCGTTGCAAATTTCATTTAAATGAAATAAAATATAAATAATTAAAAAGAAAAAAATAAATAATATATTCTGTATTTTATAAATTATAAATATATTATTCACTTAATAATAATAGTTAAATAGCTTTTTGAATTTTGCCAAAGACCGGCTATTCAATGGCGGTTCGATTTCCGACTTAAGACGCTTTTACCTCCATCACTCTCTATGCTGGAGTTAGTAATGAAGCTTGCAAAAACGATTTTTTACTTATTTCTAATCACTTTTTCCGTAAACGTTCCGATAATGAGGATCCTGTGATTCAAAAAGTGTGGGAATCGAACTTCTCTCTTCGGAGCCGGAAAAGGCTCTACGTAAATTCTTGGCGACCCAAGAATGAATTCCTGATTTTCTGACAAACGCAGGCCTCACCTACCGTAGCTTATCCAAGAATAAAGAAGCTCTTGAAAAATTTGCCGAGGCGATCGAAATCGATCGCAATATTCCCAAACTTACTTCAACCAAGGCATAGAAAAGTTAGGAAACCACGAAAGAGCGATGGAGAGTTATAAGAAAGCCATACAAATCGCCCCCGATACTCCCGAAATCGTTTACCGCCTCCCGCCCGCTTATGAGAACTCCGGGAATAAAAAACTGGCACTCAAGAATTACATTCATTTCATAGAAATCGCTTATACGTCCATCGAAACGGACGTCAGCGACGCCAAAGAGCGAATTCGAAGACTTAGCAACGAAGAAAAAAATTCACAAAAAGGAAACGATCATCCGAAGAATACTTCGATCCGATAACCCTGCTGATACTTCGACTATTTAGATTTCCGTTATCATTACAATCTATCTACTGATTGCCAACAACCTTCCGTTCTTTTCCCCAACGAGCTAACCGCCCTTCAGGCTTGCTTTTGCATGATCGAAAGTTGAACGAAGTTCGTTCGGTTTAAATAAATTTCGTAAAACGCAACAAAATTATTGCATTTTTACGAGCAGTTGTTATTATGCAACCAAGAGGTAGCATATGGAAAATCGTATAGAAAAAAGGATCGAACTGGACGCCCCGGTTTCAAGGGTATGGCAAGCTTTAACGAATCATAAACAATTCGGAGAATGGTTTCGGGCAAAATTCGAAACACAGTTCATACCGGGTCAAGCCGTTCAAGCTCGCATGACCTGGCCGGGTTATGAGGATTTTACATTCGAGATTACCGTAAAAAAAATGGAACCCGAACGGCTCTTCTCTTTTACCTGGCATCCTTATGCAGTCGATATGAAGATGGATTACTCGAAAGAGGAACCGACACTTGTCGAATTTCTACTTGAAAAAACCGATAAGGGAACTTTGCTGACTGTCATCGAGTCCGGATTCGAAAAAATTCCCGAGAACCGCCGTGCCGAAGCGTTCCGTATGAATGACGGCGGTTGGAGTTCTCAAATGAAGAATATAAATGAGTATCTCACAGTCCATTCGCAAAGGTGAGAAAGCCAGGCTGCATGGTTATGCGACCTTATTTGCCGCGCTAGGCGACGAGACAAGACTGTCCATAGTTGCAAAGCTTTCGAAAGGACAGCCCCGATCCATTTCGCAATTAACGGAAGGATCGAAGCTGTCCCGACAGGCAGTGACGAAACATCTTAAGGTATTGGAGAACGTGGGAATCGTGCAAAGCATGTATTCCGGCCGTGAGAATCTTTTTGAACTGGATCCGAGGCCTTTTAAAGACATTCGGGAATATTTAGGTTTTGTATCGGAGCAATGGGATCAAGCTCTTTCCAGATTAAAATCCTTCGTAGATAATTAAGAAATTCTAAATCGTTTTATCCGATAATAAGGGGGTTCCGCCTTATCGGAATTGAAAAATGCGAAGCCTTCATTGAATCTTAATCGTAATATCGGTCGGATAAATAAGAGATAATGAATATGGAAAATAGAGTTCCAGTTCGAAAAGATAATTATTTGTAAATCCCCCGTTCACAGAACATGAAATGCTATTCGAACTAGCGCTGCAGGAGGCAAGCGCTCCCGAGGCGATATTATTCGAACGCTCGCTAGAACATACGGCAGGAGGAAAATAGACGGAAGCGCTTCCAAAACTTGCGTTTAGATTAGTATTAGTGGACGAAATCTTATAGCTTTGTCCGGCCGATATCGTACCTGCCGCATAACCCACAAATGAATCCCCCCAATACGGAGACGGATGCCTAATATTATCTGGTACTAATGGTAAATTCTGATAGGATGTTGTTAGCTGAACTATATTGAAGCTATTGCAAGGAGCCGGTTGGGTTATTAGCAGGTAAATTGCGGCAAACATAAATTGATTTTGCACATCATCAACGTTGTCATTAGTGTAAGATCCTTCCCCACAATCGAAAAGTTGAATCGAAAGACCGAAAATGAGAACAAAATCAATATTTTTCACCGGGAATAACCTAAAAGCAAACTTTCTGATCAAATCGAATTAACGTCACAAAATTTTAATTTCCTTCGACCCGCTAAAATCTCCGATCGATCCGAGACCGAATTCGAAAAATTCTATAAACCGGAAGCAGTATATTGCTTTCTCGATCTATTAAAGTAATTTGTCTTCGGCGTCTTATTATACGCAAAATCACGATAAACTCATGCATTTTTCTTACCGTCGATCATGGAAATCCCTTGTCGTAAATTTTTTCGGTCGGTCGTATTGATCCGCAAAAGTCACGTCTTTCGAAATTCTCTGAATTATATTCGAACGAATGTCGGTTAATAAGCCTATAGACCGAATGGATTCGTTTCAAAAAAATAAGGCAAAACCCTCTTGACATCGGGAAATCAAGGAAGTTAAGATTTCGAAATTGATAATCGAAGCTAGAAAATATACTTTATCGGTGCAAAAATGACAACGAAACCCGAATTTGAAACGTTAGAGTCAGTCCAAAATTACTACGGTAAAGTTCTGCAATCAAATAAGGACCTAAAAACCTCTGCGTGCTGCAATGCCGAATCGCTTTCCCCCTCGCATCTCCCGATTTTAAGTAAAATTCATCCCGAAGTTAAAGACAAATTTTACGGATGCGGATCGCCTTTCCCACCCGCGCTCTCCGGCAGGACTGTGCTGGATTTAGGATGCGGGTCCGGTCGCGACGTATTTCTCTTATCAAAGCTCGTGGGAGAAGACGGATTTGTTATCGGAGTCGACATGACCGAGGAACAGCTTAGAGTAGCGCGCTCCCATCAGGATTATCATAAAAACCAATTCGGGTACGAAACTTCTAATGTCTCTTTTATGAAGGGTTATATCGAAGATTTAAGATCTCTCGGAATCGAAGATAATTCCGTCGATCTCGTCGTTTCTAACTGCGTCATGAACCTCTCGCCTAATAAAGCCTCGGTATTTTCGGAAATCTTTCGGGTTCTAAGACCAGGCGGGGAATTATATTTTAGCGACGTGTTTGCCGATCGAAGAATTCCGGAAGAACTCAAAGAGGACCCTATTTTATTGGGGGAATGTTTGGGAGGAGCTTTGTATACGGAGGATTTTCGTAGGCTTTTTTACCAATTGGGAATCGAAGACTTTCGAATCGTTTCGCAATCCAAAATAAATTTAAAAAATCATGAAATAGAAGCGAAAATCGGAAATATAAATTTTACGTCCATTACCTATCGCGCCTTTAAAATTCCCTTAGAAGACCGTTGCGAAGATTACGGACAAGTCGCGGTCTATCGAGGTAATATCGAAGATTCCCCGCTTAGATTTATATTGGATGATCACCATATTTTCGAAACCGATAAACCGATGTTGGTTTGCGGAAACACTGCGGATATGCTTTCCAAAACTTGTTATAGCGATTACTTTCGAATTATAGGAGATAAGGCTAAACATTTCGGTCTTTTTGACTGCGGACCTTCTTCGGTCGGAGGACAAATATCGCAATCGGGAGCCTGCTGCTGAAACTCCATAGACGAAGTTGAAACACGTAGAACCGATTTGATACCGGAGGATAAGGGAATAACAAGCCTCCAGCCTAAGCGATTAAACTTGCTCCGAAAATATATCTTATAAATTTAATATACTCAAGCTTTCTTCTATCGCTCCGGGTAATAACCTCGCCTCGCGTTTTTCCGTTTACCAACGGATATTTTAAGTTTTCTCGGCTCTTCTACTTTTCGCTTTTTTGGAACCCGGTTTTTCTTCTAAGCGAAAATTTCGGTCGTCTCGAGTAAATCGTATTTCTAAACCCTGCAAATGATTTAATTTTTTACAATGTACATGCTTTGTGTTCCGACAGCTATTTGGCCGTTGAGATTTCCCGGCGTATAGCCGACTTTATATATATTATCATAATAATCCGAAGTGACTCCCGTCGCAGTCGTGGAAAATCCGCTTACACCCGTCTGCTGAGTGGACTGTTTAACGCCGTTCGAGTCGAATTTTGTGAGGTAAAAATCTTGAGTTCCGGTCAAGGTATTCCCGTCCAAATTACCGCTCGTATTACCCGTGACAAACACGTTATTAAGCGAATCGAATGTTATACCTAGCCCGTACGTGGATGCACCTGCGGCTCCCAAGAGGCGAGTCCACTGTTTTACTCCTCTATTATCGTACTTCACGATAAATAAACTGAAAGTTCCCATTAACGTTTGTCCGTCTAGATTTCCGTTCGTATTTCCGGTGGCATAAATATTCCCGGCCATATCGGTCGTGATACCATTTCCGATTTCAGAACCGCCAGCAACTCCCAATTGCGTTGTCCATTGCTTATTACCGTTCGAATCGTATTTTACTACGATTAAATCCTGACCGCCAGCAAGCGTGTTCCCATCCAAATTGCCGGTAGTATATCCGGTTAGATACGCGGAGTTGGAAGAATCGAGAGTGATCGCATCAACTTGCGTGTGACCCGATACGACTCCCAAAGTACGAGTCCCTTGTTTGTTGCCGTTCGAATCATACTTCGTCAAGAATAAATCGTAAAGACCGATCAGAACGTTCCCATCCAAGTTTCCATTCGTATAACCTGCGATGTAAATATTATTCAAAGAATCTAAAGCGATTCCTTGTCCAAACGCACTGCCTCCGGTCGGCCCTAATAGGCGAGTCCAAATTCTATTACCGTTAGAATCATACTTTGAAACGAAAAAATCCGACGTTCCTGTAAACGGCTGCCCATCAATACTAACGGTAGTACTACCAAGGATATAAATATTTCCGAATGTATCAGACGTAATTCCGTTCGAACCCAATGTCCCGGCGGCTCCCAAAGTCTTGGTCCAAAGTTTATTTCCGTCCGTATCATATTTAGTCAAAAAAACATCTTGGGACCCGATCAGCGTATTTCCGTCCAAATTTCCGTTCGTAAATCCTGTGACATACACATTGCCCGAAACATCCGCTGTAACTCCCGACGCCTGCGTTGTAGCTGCGGATGCTCCTAAAAGACGAGTCCAGGAAGCGGTCGGCAACGGGCGTTTAAGGTACCCGCAAAAGGAAGCTCCTTTTCGGGACTTCAAGCCTTGGATAAAGGAAGCCTCAAAAAGATTGGAATCGTCGCATAGTGATAACTCCGTCTTTAAGCAGGCGAATTGAAATAGTAGGCTGAAACAAATAAAAGTCGGAAATAAAAAAATTCTCATGGTTCTCGGAAAGTAACTGTACACTTTCTTTCCAATTAGACCATTATGCAACATATTTTCAAAAACAGAGCCTAGTTTTAAATTCCGTTTTTAGGGGCGAAGCCGTAAACCGGGGATTTTTCAACAATTCGCTTCTAATGCAAGTTTTGCTTAGGCTGCTAAAAATCGGACATATTTGAAATTTCTAAAGTTCAGTTAGAATCTTCCGCTAGTCTTACTTACGTAAAAGCAGTGCCTTTTACGTTTTACGGCACATTGTTCCACTAAAAGTAAAACGCGTTGACGTACAAAAATTAGAAAGGTTAAAATTTCAAAGTCCAAGATGTAAAGCGAATTCTACTCTACCTTCAGTTCGCGTAATAGAAGTCGGGCATTATCCTATCGATGAATAAAATTTTGACGCCGGAAGAATACTATATTCTGAATAGATCCGCATTTCAACGCGATGTACGGACCGTGAATTCCAACGCCTGCGTATCGCCTTATTTAAAGGTGCAGGAGGATAAATTTTTACTCGTAGGGCAAACCGACGTTTCGGTCGACTGGAGCATAAAGTATTCTTCAACGAATACGTTCGCAATTAAGCTCGGTCCCGGATTTATATTTAAATACTTAAAAATTCCGGCGGACGCCTTCACCAATACGGTCGTCGATCTTAAGGAAATTTTATCGAGAGAAAAATTTGCATACGTGCGAGAATTAACCGGATCTTATAGTACCGCAGACGAGAAGGTATTACAGATTTTGAATTTTCTTAAGAAAGTAGACGTCGAAAAGAATGCCATTTTATCCGAATTCATCGCTCATAGAATAATGGAGAAGTCCGATCTACAATTGGAAAAATTGGCTTTAGAAATCGGTTATTCTTCAAGGCAAATTCGTCGATTGGTATTATCGTATACAGGGTTTACCCCGCAATTATTGCAGAGGATAACAAAATTCGAAAAATGCAGGAGGTCGCTTCTGTTACAGAATGAAAATCCGATCCTACCGCTAGTTCAAAAAACGTATGAAAATAAATACAGCGATCAATCGCATATGATACGGGAATTCAAACGGTTCTCAGGAGAAAACCCTTCTTCCTACTTATCAAAAATGTCCGAATTGTCCAATACCGAATCCGATGTGTTCGTTAAAATCATCCCAGAACTTAAAGGAGATTCGAATGAATATAATAATCGCGGTATTGGCGATAAAAGTCGTCGTAATAATTCTTATAGCTAACGGCTTAAAGAAAGTGGTTCGCCGATTGTTCATAATGAACTTTTGGTATGAGCTTTCGATGAATTTGACCTACTGGAACACCTTAAAGAATTCGTCTATTTTCAATCGGGAGGACATAAGAAAAATAAAAGCGAACTATCAAGCCTTGAAACGACAAAACAAAGAGCGGATCGTCGATATTCAGTCGGAATATCATCTTTCCTGGAGCAGTTTAATTCATGCCACATATAACGGATGTATCGAAAAGGGTTTTAGCGCAGAAAGATCAATCGAGATAACGGAAGATTCGCTTTTTAAAAATATGAAGCCCGACAATATTGCAAAATATATAGTAAATGCTCTAAACAAAGCGACCGACCCGTTCGGATATTTGGTAAGAGTGTCCAAGAAACAGGAAAGTAATTTTTTCGGCTCCACGTTTTCCTTTTCAAGAACGATCGATGATCCTAATTCCTATCATTTATTAGTACACAATTGCTTTTACAATAACTACTTTCGATCACATCAGGTTCCGGAACTCATGAAAATAGCGTGCAAATGGGACTTGATTTCTTGGTCAAAAGGGATTGTTCCGGAAAAGCATGGGATTACCTTTTCCAGGCCGACTACGTTAGGTCTCGATGATTCCGATTGCCAATTCAACTTTGAGCGAATTCCTAAAAAGTAATATTCTGTTTTACTCGGGTTAAAATCGAAAATAGAATTGTCGCTTAATTCCGAATTCGTTTAATCGATTCGTTATGGCGCATGAGGTCGGCGAGCTACCGAATAGATCCGGAGATATCGACCGTCATTGAAGAGAAGCCTATGCTCTATTTGCTACCGCTGGCGTGCCCGCTACTCGATCCGTTTCTACGAACCGAAGCATTGCTCGCTCTAGTCGCTCCACCGGGACTATCACAATCGGATTCGCATAGGGCATCCGCGAGATAACAAGTCAAGGCTAGGCGACTTTGCGCATCGACCGAGACGGTCGTATCCAGTGCGAAGCAATTTGCGAGTTTTTCACGACAATCTCTCCTGCAATTCGCCGGCACGTCCTGGCAAGATACTAGAAACAGAATAGATATGAAAAATATAAACCCGCGGATCTTCATCAAAAACACATGATTTCCCGCTCTAAATCCACACGAGGTTCCGTAAAGTAGCTTGGCAATTCCAAACATGTATTCACCAATGAAAGAACTAGTAGGAGAAAAGAGTGATGAAAGATTCTCTCAATTGCCAGCCGAATTTAAGGATTAGTTTTCGTAATTCAGTATCTAAGATCCTTTTTTTGATATTGGTAGTTCTTTCTAATTCCCCAAATTTAAGCGCCGATTCGACGTATTCCAAGGTCATCGCCGACAGTTGGCTAAATCTTAGAGAAAGGCCTGAGTTAAATAGTTCCGTAATAATATTTTTACCGAAGGGGATGAGAGTAAAATTATTCGGGCAAAGAGACAAAGCGGAAGTCATTAACGGAAAAATGGGGAGATGGGCGGAAGTGGAATGGATCGGAAATCGAGGATGGGTTTTTGACGCTTACTTGGAAAAAGTAAATGAAGACGATCGACTTGCCGGCTATTTGCAATACCTAAAAACCTTAGCAAAAGGAGAACTATCGTCCGTCAAGAAGGCGGAAGAAAAATTCATTTCGACGTTCGACAACAATTCCAAAGATGCGGAAAATGCATTTAGATCGTTTACATTTTTTTTAAATTTGCAACGAGAAGAAATCAATTCCAAATTAAGAGAAAAACTGCGCCAAAATTACGGCCTATATAATACGGAATTAATAAACGAACTCAAATCTTCCGGCTTGACCGTCGAATACTGCGAAGGTGATTCGAATCTAATCGAATACTACGATTACTACACTCGGCTATTGTCAAAGTATTCATTCGAATTCAAAGAGTATCTATTACTTCTATCTAAAGTCGGCAATCCTTATGCCTGCGACGGAGCGCTCCTTATTTCCCGGGAGGAAATGAGGAGGAGAATAAGCTTGATTGAGGAGTTTACGAAAAATCACGAAACGATTCCTGACAAAAGAAATGTCGAGGAAATTCTAAAGGCATATATGAACGATTATTCAAACGGATCGGACAATACTCCCGTTTGCGATTTTCGGAACAATACGCTTCTCTCCGAGATTCGAAGTAGTTTTAAAAAATTCCTGAAGGAAAATAAATCTTCCTCCTACCATCCGTTTATGGAAAAATTATATTCTATGTACGAAAAAAATAACTTCAAGTGCAGCCAGGAGATTAAAAACTATAGTTTTACTTTTTTTTATCCGAGTGATCGAAAATAGAAGATGGGAAACTTATCCGGCCCATCCTAGTTAAGCGTTCCTTAACAAACCGAACCAAAAATCGTTCGCGTCCCCCCCCTTCACTTCGTAGGCGATCACTCTGCTACGGGCTTCGCTTTCAGAGGACAGAAGACTGAGGACAGACGCGTTCGCTTCGCTCGCGCTAGACAGAAGCTGCTATATATGGGAAAAGTTGCAGAAGTAGAGGAAAGATCCTCTATAACACAGGAATCTTTCTCCAGAACATGGAAACCTTGCTCACCAATATTCTGTCTTCCGTCCTCTGCATGGGAGCTCCAACATAATTCGTTTTTAAAAAAATTGTTGTCAGGGTAATAGAAATAATTTCTGTCCTCTGTCCTCTGTCCTCTGTTAGCGAAAGAATAACCGAGTAATATCGCGCGAGCATCTGTTAACATGTCCGATCAAATCCTGAGCCGAATATCCGGCTTCTATCATGAGATTCGCCTGCCTTTCGAACACCTCTTCCACTCTCTTTTCCTCCAGACGATCACAGATCGCCTTAAAAGCCTTCGCATTCATTCGATTTAACAAAAAGCGATTCGCAGAAATAATTATGGAAGAGAATCGAGGGTTGCGGAAATCCTGCCCGAAATCCTCTAATTCGATATTGAATAAATCGTACTGAGTCGCCGGAATCCAACTGAACCAAAGAAAAACCAAAAACCCTAAAGCCGCTAAAGGAAGTTGATATATCTCCCAAAAAGGTAAGATAATAACGAATAAGGAAGAAACGCAACAACCGAGTAAAATGCCGGTAAACATATAGATGGAATGGAGCCTGACCAAGTAACCACCGGTGATCATGGTATAAACGATCACAAATAAGCAAGCGATCGCGGATACGTAAAGATATCCGCAAGCAATGTAAAAAAACAATCCCTCTCTAAAGTATTCGGACTTACCGTCAAACGCCATAGGCCAAGTATAACCTTCGAAAGCGAGCCAGGAGAACAAAAGAAGCATACTCAGATGCAATACTAGAACGTAGGGAGGGAGAGGTGTCGGTTCGTACGGCTTTGTATAGTTCAAGGTAATGTAATTTAAGAGTAAGGGAGTAAACAGTATCGGAATTGGAACAACGGGAACGATAAACGATCGAAGCGTAGAATCGAGTGAAACCGTGCTTAGATACAAAAAAAGAGACCAAAGGGAAAAAGCAAACGATAGGCAAATGAACGCTTTGCAAATCGCATTCTTGCAGGAACGCTTATAAAAGAACAGCGCCGAAGCGAATAAAAGAAGAAATAATAGTAACGTCATAAAAATTCTATACTCGATCTAAATCCATTCTTTATCGATTATCCCCGAGGATCAAAGGATGCTTATGGTCGAAAGTTAGGGCTTTTTCCATAGGCACCAATTCCGTTTTCGGACTGTCAATTTCCCGTTTTAGGAAGTTAATTTCCGATTTCATTCGGGACGATTGGTCTTTCCGTTCCTGAATCTGCGATCTTAACCAAACAATCCGATTTTTTAAATGCCTGACCTTAAGCAGAAGTCCCAAAATAAAATTGCTATTTTTAATGCTCCTCTGTGCCATCGTCTGGCTTGTCTGCATTGAGGCAATGTCCCTAAGCGTTTTCACTTTTTTCAAAGCGGACAAATACGACGATCTTCCCAAAAGCTCTTCAAAATATTCTATGCTGTACCATTTTAAACCGTTCATAGCTTTACTGTACCGATTCGTGAGGAGGTTATTTTTTCCATATTAATGCTTTTCAAAAAAACGAAACGGAGATTCGATCTACAAACACCGGGCCTATCCGGATAGGATGATTCAATTGCCAATTCTCGGATTCCTCATACGGAACTTTTTACGGTTGATCGAATGTCCGCACCTAAAGGTTATCCAAAATAGGATATCCTTTAGGTACCATACTGGTACATTTTAACAAGGTTCAAGAAATTATTTTATCAAAATGACAAAAAAATCAAAAAAACCGAATACGATTGGGGCTCGCCTTCAAATCGCCTTCAACGAACTCGGAATTTCTAGAGAAGAGGCGGCCGAAACCATCGGTACCTCGTTAGCGAGCGTCAATCGTTATCTATGCGATCAGGAACCGATTCCCGAAATCAGAATGGAACTGCTCTTACTTAAAAAAGGAATTTCAAAAACTTATATATTCGAAAATAAAGGAGAACCCAAAGCCGATTGGGAAGAACGGTTATACTTCATCGAAAGAGATAGACAGCTCATTAACAAAATTCGACATGACCAGACCCTATGGGAAATAACTACGAAGTTATCCAAACTCTCGGCAGAAAATCTAAAATTCGTTAGCACGCTCGTATCCAAATTAAAACGCTGAGGATTCTTTAGCCCATAAAAAGATGGGTAACTTTCTTTGCGTATTTCCTAATGTGACTGGAGATGCTTTCTTCTCTGGAGTAAGTGGATTCCAAAAGCATTTCCGCCTGCAAAACGTTCACCTCTTCCATTCTCGCCGTTTCAAATCGGTCGCAGATTTCTTTAAATGCCTTCGGATCCAGCGTATTCAATAAGAATCGATTGATCGCGATGAGAATCGACGAAAATTTAGGATTTCTAAAATCCTTTCCGAAATCGATCAACTCTGTACTAAATAATCTATATTTTGTAACCGGAATCCACGAGAACCAAAGAAACCCAAGCATACCGATCGCACCGAGGGAGTTTAAGTAAATCCCAAGCAAGGGTAAAAACACCACAAAAATCGCCGAAAGAACGGAGGCGAAAAGTATTCCTACAAAGAGATAGAGGGAATGAAGGCGAACGAAGTAATTCCCGAAAAACAAATTATAAGAGATAACCCCTAATACCGCAAAGAGAGAAAAATAAATGTAACCGACTAGGAAATAATAAGCGGTACCGGCTCCGAAGAGGACTTCATTACCTACGAAATAAGCCGGAGAGACGTCTCCTAGTAGGCAAAATATCGAAAGACCGATGACTGCAAGTGACTGAACTGCAGAGAGGATCTTCGGCAGGGAAAGCAAATTATCTGGCCGGGTATAATTGATTACGATATAAGTTGCGAGCGAAGGAACAAACAAGGTTGGAATCGGCGTTACATTCGCGATTAAAATTCGAATCGGGGCCGAAAAATGAACCTGCCCAAGGAATAAGAACAAGCACCACAGGGACAGGCAAAATGTCAATACGGCATAAGCTTTACAAAGATCATTTCGCTCGGACCACTTATAAAACAAGTAAGCCGAAAAAAACAGCAGAATAGAGGAAAGCAGTGCCAAAATAAACTCCCAATTACGTCATTTTTCGATCAAATATTTCTTTCTGCAATTGGATTGGCAAGAAAAACTAATTTTTCTAGCTGAGAATTAGCGATTTCTATGATTTTCCAGAATGAGACATAAAATTTTTGATCTCTGATTACTCCATATCCGGGAAAATAAATCGGTTTTGGAAATTCTTCGGAATCCACCGCTCCATATTTTTCATACACACTCTTGATCACTGCGTTCGACATATCGTACATTCCGAACGCTCTTTTGACCCCTTTCTCCAGCATATGCCTGGCCGCGTACCCGAATAAGCATTTACTAGCTTTCCGAGATTCGAGAGCTCTCGTAAAAATAAACGAATTCAAGTCGGCTACATTCGTATCAAATTGCGCGTAACGCTTCGATTCGTCCTGAATGAATCCCCACTCGAACGGTAAAAGATTCGTATGCTCTTTATACATAATTCTCAGCACCGCCAAAACTTCCCCTCCTCCCGAGGTCGAGAATAAATAATAAGAGTGTCGGTCGTTATAACTATCGAAATCATCGGAGAACCCGACATAACCGTGAGAGATATAGTTTTCTTTAATGAACTTCCGCAAATCGAGTACAAGTTTAGGGAAACTCGAATAATCGATGCAGTAAATTCTGGTTCCGCTTTTTTCGATAGCGTACGGATTTAGTGTTTGAAAGGATTCTTTAATATGTTCCATGCGGAAACAGTAGCATAAGCCTAGGACAAATGGACAATCCGAAAATAAAAGCCGGGTCCATCGCTTAATAATTTGTTTCCATGAAATAGCCCGAATGGATTATGCTAAAAGGAAGAATAGTTTCGCGCCCTTCACGTTGTTCTACCCTTTAGTCGCTCGTTACTCGACGAATCTTCGGTCTCGGATTTCTCCAAGGCAAACTCGTGTAGGAAACCTACAAGAAAGTTTACTCGCTACGTTTCGGGAGATCCTCTATTTTCGGCAATTGAGCGCTTACGGTACCGTTCGTATTTATACGGAATATGCGGAATTAACACTAACTCTAGGCCGATTTAGAGTAGACTGAAACTAATAACTTAACCTGCTCGGAAGCGCGAATCGAATTTGAAAATTCTATCGCTATTAATCCCTTGGTCCCCGCATTCGAAGCAACCGTTTCGACTCGGATGATTTTTCCGGAAATTTTTACGTCCTTAATCGATGACCCGGAAATCAAACACCGAATCGTAGAACCGATTTCGACGCTTTTATAATTCCCGCTATCGACTTGAATGGCAAGTCCCGTATCGGAAATGTCGGAAATATTTCCTACGATGATAACGTTCTTTTGGATAGCTAAGACAAACGGTTCGAAAATGTCCCAAGAATATATTCTTTCGGCCTTTCTGCGCTCTTCGTTCATTTTGAGATCCTTAATCACTCGCACGCTATAAAAATTGGACCCGAGTTTAATTCATCCGAATCGATGATATTTAGCAATCTGCCCAAGTGCAATTTAAAAGCCTGCGCAATTTTAAAAAGGACAAGATCGAAAAACATAAGCGTATCGAGTTAAGATCCGAGATTCGAACGCTACTCGGAAGTCGTTAAACTTAAAGCGAGCAATCGGTCAGAAAGTTGTATCATTTCGTGGAATTCTACACCGATGATGCCCTTCATTCCGCCCGATGTAGCGACCTTATCCTTTCGGACAATGACCCCGGAGAAATTGATATCGTCCATGCATGGCCCGGAAATAATCCCGGAAATCCTAGATCCGATTTCTTGGTTCTGGATAATTTCAAAATCCGATAGAATTGCCATACCGAAATCGGAAATATCGGATAGATTTCCGACAAATGTCTCCTTTCCATTCACCGCTAAAACAAGAAGTTCTAATAACTCTTTTGAAACGAGTCGTTCTCTTCTCCTTCTTTCCTCCATCGTTTTCTACCCCTTTGCGCAAGTTCTTGCACTTACGAATTTATCGGACGGAAGGAGAAGCGATTAGATTTCATCGTATTTTATTAATATTATTAAGTCCATATGCGCGAATGCCTTAGCTTAAAACACCGGAAACGACCGGAAATCACTAGTTTATGGAAAAAAATTGCGGAAATTAGATTAAATAACGTGTGAACCGCTGTTACTTAAGCGCTGCAGTCTTTCGGATGAATTGTTCAGAGGACAGACGCGTTCGCTTACAGAGGAGTAGAGTAGAGATGGGAGTCTGTTAGGCTCCCATCCCCCTCAACGAACCGAACGTGCAGATTTCCCGCATTCGGCTCTTTTAAGAGACTGTACCTCATTGCTTTCGCTTTTTGGTAGAGCTTGGATCTTAATTGAGTTAGTTTTTCCGATAAGCCATCATGATTCAATGGGTTCTTATCTATTTCCGTAGTGAATGTTTCCATCAAGCGGGCTTACTCCTTTAATTTCTAAGCATTCTCTATAAGAACCCCTTCGCTCCCTGGGCATTACCCCAGTTCTTCGCTACTATGAGTTCTTCCGACTTCCTTATTCGCCAAATGTAAATTATTCGTTCTCTACACTTGTTGCATTTAAGCACAAATAAGGATCTCCCAGGTTCCTGGGGTTTCCTTCGAAACGCGCTATCCAACTTTACCCCGAGTATTCCGACAAGTGCATTTGTTCATTTCTACCTTGTCGATTCCAAGCTTCATCATATCAGAGAGACTGGCTAATACCACTTATTTCTGTTACGAGGCTTCAAGCATTGGTTCGCTTTCGCTATGGCTCATTTCTTTGCTACGAGAGGCTTCCTTTGTTCCGTTACCGTTACAAAGGCTCTTTTCGCTACCTGCCGAATGAACAAGGAGCAGGATGGAGGCCTTCCCTCCATTGGAAATCCCAGACTTTGCCTGGCGCACCTGAGGACAGATGCGCTCGCTTTTTCAGAAGACAGAGGTCAGAGGACTGAAGACAGAACATTGGCGAGCCGGGTTTCCATGTTCTGGAGAAAGATTCTTATGGTTGCAGGGGATTTCCCCCTACTTCTGTAACTTTTCAACTTCGAGCAGCTTCAGTCGTCTGTTTTCAGTCCTCAGTCTTCTGGGAGACAGAACATTGGCGAGCCGGGTTTCCATGCTCTAGAGAAAGATTCTTTCGTTATAGAAGATGATCCTCTACCTCCATTACTTTTCCAACGTCTAGCAGCTTCTGTCTAGCGTGAGCAACGCGAACGCGTCTGTCTTCTGTCCTCTGTCCTCTGCTAGCGCGAGGGATGCGACGGGCGCAGTCCAACACGCGAGAGCGGGAGATCAAAGCTAAAAAGACGGAGCGTGTTGGATGAGCGTGACTACGCGAACCCAAAGCAGCCCGGCCCGCCAGGGCGCGCCCATAATCGTTCTTGCATCTTTTCTTATAGCATTTATCCTTATTCTTCGTCGGAGAAGCGACTTATGCAGTAATCCTTATTCTCCGATTGTTTAATCGGTTTTCTATAACGTTAAGAAAGTGGGGAATCCAACCGATTTAGCACGGAAGGAATCGGGTCTCAAGCGCTTGGAATGAAGTAAAAGATCGTTCCGGGAGTGTTTTAGGATTTCGAGCGGGCGCTTAGAATAGTATTCACTCGGCATCGACAAAAAGACGACAGGACAGATCGGCTCGAATAAGAAAATTATTTCCGACGGAAACTGCCATTCCATGCACCATCAACCCAGGTTCGGAGGAAACCGAGGCACAGGATTATCCGAATGACGTAACGGAAGGACCACGTTCACCCTACTCGCTGCATATGCATTTCGGATTATATTCGCCTGTTTACAACAAAATACTGATATATTAATCCCATCGGTATATTACTTTTTATTAAATTAAATAATTTATTTCTGTAATCTCGTTCGGATTCGTCTCGTCTCAAGAATTCATAACGAGGGTTTTTCAATGAAATTACTGATGATAATTCTGAATGTTTGGGTTCTTTGGCTCTACTCCTATAGAGAGTATTCCGTTATCGGAACTTTTAAGTCCTTAGAAGAATGCAAGGCGGCAGCGGCTCCCGATTTGGATAGCATAATGCGCTGGAAAACCGAATGCAAGGAAGCAAAATAAACGCGTGTATTGTTTCGGATGAACTTTGCTAGAGGCTGACATTTCGGTAACATTTCTGTTTTTTCGCACATTTAACGATTCAAAGAAACTCACGAAGGTAAGGGCGTTATCCGATTTCGAAGCTAACGGCTTGAAAGCCTCTTGGAATTTTAATTGTGCGAAACTTTCAGAACGCTATCCATAGTTTCGTAATCGGCAAGGACCGGACAAGGTTTCATTATACATTTTTAATCGTATCGTCGGTACCGGTTGAGACTGTTTTTACGGAAGCGAAATTTTCGGCCTGCTTATCCAAATAGTCGAAGAATTCTTCGTCCAGTTCCGGATCTACCAGATAAACGATTCTTCTCGGATCGGCATTTCTTTCCAGATTAAAGATCGCTCTTCGCCTATCCAATTTCAAACTCTCTTTTTCAAATCCTGAAATCCGAAATTTTCCGTTGTTTATGAATTTTGGAGTTATCGTTCCGATCCGCTCAAGAGCAGGTCGAATCGAATTCTTTTTCGATTCCCTAATTACGCAAACTTCAAAAAAAACCTTTTGATTCGAGTCCTGCGAAGCTACTATTACGTAGTCTCCCACTTTGATAAACGGTTCGTTACCGCAAAGCGAGAGACCGACATGTTCGTAAAAATCCCTTAAAGTTTTTTCGTTATATGCAAAAAAACTATTATTTAGAATTAACTTTAAAGCTTTGACGGGCTCGACCGGACCTCTCCAGGATTGCGCGGTGGTCAGGGAAGCAAATTCCCCCGCAATGGAAAGAATGCCGATGTCTTCGGAAAACAACGAGTTAGTAACGATTCCTTTTATCTGTTTTTTGATATCATTAACGATATAATTCTTTCGATGGTCGGTCTGATATTTTTCCAGATAGGTACGTAATTTATTTACTAGATGCTTCGGTTGCGGGTAATTATTATTTATGCCCTCGCCTTTATGAGGCCTGTGATGATTCAACACGATCGACTTTACGGAATCCTGCAAATCCGGAATATTCGCGATCATAAAGTAGCTGATAATCGGATGATTCTTAATATAATCCAATTCTTCCCCTTTCAAATTGGCATGCGTGGGCATCTTCATTTGAGTATAGCCGATATCGGCCATATAAGAAGCCATCATCAAATTCATCTGCTCGACTTTCTTTATTTCCGAGTCGACTTTCGTGAAAGCTTTTCCCGTTCTAACTTTCATCGCCATTGCGATAACGGTTCTTTTTGTAAGGACTTCCGAATCGACCGGAGCTCCCGCGTTGGACATTACCTCTAGAATATTTATGAGGCCTGTTTCCATATTCGGAGACGATTTAAAATCTTCCAAAATGGAATCGATCGACTTCCCGACATTTCGCACGTGAGCGCCGGTTAAAGGAAATTTCTTGATGTCTTTTAAAAGATCCGTAGCGCCCCGGGACAAATCGATCGACAGCTTTGGATTAATCAACTTTTCAAAGGAAGCGTCCGGCGAAGCGCTTATTCTTCCCCGATCCAGAGCTATTTTGCCTATTTCCGCGGTAAGAAAATAGATCCCCTGCTCTTCGAATTTTTGAAGACGACTGATATCATCTCCGGTTGCCATGTCGCTTTTATGAATTAGAATTTGTCCGTTCTTATTATAAAAATCCACCGGGATGGTCCTATTTTCCCGAAAGGACTGGATTACCTCTTCGGTAAAATCAAATTTTTGTAAATCTTTGGATGAGTCCATCTTTCCGACAAGATTTCCTTTTGGGTCGACGTTTTCTCCTTATTATCTAAGGAGAAAACGTTCAAACTGACAATGGAGTGCAGTCTTACTTTTCAAAAAGACCGCTCACTATACTAGAATTATGTTTAACAATTCTATGTTTTTAGGATGTTATTGATTTCTAAATCGAAGAATTTCAAATTATTGATTTTTCTCATATATCGGATTGATAAATATCAATTGCTTCCGACGGCTAAGAGCGATTTATTTCGCTTCGACGCACTTAGTTCTCCAGCGAGTAAGTCCCGTGGTTTCGGCAGTTATTGCTCCGATGCACTCCTGATTTGTGCTGAACTCTCCCAATTTTACGAGGCCTCTTGGTGAATTGAGCCAAAGTATCCATAGTCCGAATATAACCAAATTAATTTTCATTCCGATTAAAATCTCTCCCTGTCTGATATTCAAGATATTCGAAAGGGAGGATAAAAAATCCGCATTCTGGGTTCAAGAAAATTAATTTTTGTTTTGGGGTGGGGAATAGTCCTCGAGTAACGAATTTACACGTTAGTAGTCATCGAATTGACTTACCGTTGTAAAACGAATTACATTTGGCACAAAAACGGAACGCACCTATTTAGCATAACTTAGAATAAAATCGAAAAGTCGAATTTCAAATGCCGATTCGCAATTCGAGTCCGATGCGATTTGATAATTTATAGATTATTTTCAATTTTATATTGCATCCAAATTCGAATTCTTAAATAAGGGTGAATGCTCATTTTTTATAATTGAAAATCCGAATTTATACGGGGATGAGTTAGAATAATTGAATGCCGCCAATCAGATTTGCTATTTATGCGAAAGCCGAAAAAATAAAACTATCTTTATTGAAAATGAGATCCCGATCGTTCGCTGCTTAATTTGCAACCACGTATTTTCTACCTATAAGCAAGAAGAGCATTTTGAAAACTATTGGGATGCGGAAGAAAGCGAATACGATTTGAATTGGTGGGACACCGCCCATCGAGAAATTTATAAAGATTTTATTACAAGCTTTCTAACCGAACCGAATGGGAAAATTTTAGACGTCGGTTGCGGATTGGGGTTCTTCATTAAGATGCTCCAGGATGAACGGCCCGAATGGGAAGCTTTCGGTTACGAAATATCGAAGAGCGCAGTTAAATTCGCGAGGAAGCGGAACGGACTTAAAAACGTTCGATCCGGTATAGTTCAGGCCAGCGGTTTGCCCAAAGAAAGTTTTGATATTATAACTCTTTGGGACGTTTTAGAGCATATTCCGAAACCTCAAGATTTACTAACGTATTTATTCACATTATTAAAACCAGGCGGTTTTTTATTCATTCAAACTCCGAATTTTCCGGTTCAGCTTCTTAAAGCGAAACTGAAAGTGCTAGTGAAAGGGATGGTGAGCGACGGTCATTATCTCGAAGCCAAAGATCATATAAACGATTATTCGGAAGAAACAATAAAGTTACTTTCCAAACAATGCGGTTTTTCTTCCGTCGATTTTACGATCTTGAAACCGATCGCGGCAGTGTCCGGCTCTAACGCAAAATTAGGAATATTTTTAAAAAAGATTTATTATTTTAGCACATTAGTTTTTTGGCATCTGACTTTTAAAAGACTTAACCTTAATCTTACTTTGTTCGCTTTATTGCGTAAAAATTGATGGATGTCGTCATTTTCCTTATAACAAATGGATTATAGGATATTTCTCGACCAGCGCTTCTTCATTCAATCTTTCTAAATACAATTATCGAGGGCGAAGCTTACTATTTAAAATCTTCGAAACTTTATTTTTCAATCTTAAGTCCTGAATCTGGTAAAACCCCAATCGCTTTTTCCGGATTCTAAAGCGACCTCCCCTGGGTTTCGGATTTCTTTCTTCTTCCCGATTCGTGTTCGACTCTCAGCAATCATGCACTCTTGGTCTTGAGACCGGAAACTAAAAGTCAAGGCAATAGAGCCGTCTTAAAAGGTGCGCTTAAAACGTAGCGAGATACGGGACACGATTTCTGTTCTAAAAAAGTTACTACGAGAATTATTTCCGGCACATCACCTTTCTGCAAAGATTGCTGAAATCACCCAGGGAGAGGGGATAATTGGCGTTCGAAAAACAGAAGAATTAATTAAAGTCTTCTAATGAATTATGCAAACGTAAACTTAAAATCCTAAACCTCTAGAATAGGCAAGTCCGAGGATCGCGATCAGTAAGGAAATAAAAAGGTTACTGCGCCCGAAAAACGAGGCGTATTTTCGGCTCTTAAGCCAAAGTTCCGAATTCAATTGCATTTCTTTAAAAGCGATCGGACCGATGAAAAAATCATGAATGATCGAATTGATTACCAAAAGCAGAAATAAGGTCATTTTAAGGATCAAAATTCTGCCGTGTGAAGACATCCAATAGGATAATTGATAATAAGAAAGGAAATAACCTTTAAAGTAAGCGACAACTATCCCGGACGAAAGAAGAATTATAAATATGTAATACGAAATTCTTCGAAATTGAATCGCGATTTTGAAAAGTAACCGACTCTTTATCGATAAAAACTCGGGATCCCGATAGACCGGTCCAAATACGAACACAAAAAATAACATTCCCCCGACCCAAAAAACCGCGGCAAAGAAGTGAATTAGCAAAAAAAAGAAATAAATGAACAAATTGTACTCGACGGTAAATTAACGATAACTCTTCGGATCAATGATCATCCGGTAAATCTAAACTTCGCTCCGAGCCGTAATCCGCTTAGATCCCCCAAACTATCACGTCTTAGGAACGAATATGGCAGAAATTGACCGACCCACGTAGTAAAAAAGATCCGCCTTCCATAGCACCAATATGCAATCTATAATATTTTTATGAATCATATGAGCAACCTTGATCGATTCCTTTTTTGAAATCCACTCCTTCCCGTTTCTTTCCGAAGGTCCTTAGGATCTGTTTTTCATCGGTTATCGTGCGCTTCTTACGGGATATTTTAAAATGTACTTCCGAATTCAAGTTACCGCGAATCGAATTTTTCGTAATCTTTATTTCTAATCGTCGTTTCGAAATTTCAGAAAGTGGTTATTCTTTTAATAAAAATCGGTTTAACGGTATTCTCTAAGCTTATTTAGAGTATGATTCGCATTCATTGATCGAAATCAATTTTTTTGAATGGATTTTCAAGATCGGAATTGATTTAGATCAATGCATCTCCAGTAAATATGCCGGATATTTATAAAACGATCTATGAGGATTAACGAAAATTACCTTCATACTGTGTTATATAATTATAAATATATAATATTTTATTTCTAATATATATTTAATTATGCGGGTGGGCTTGGCGATGTTCGTTTTGCTATTCAGATTAAGGTCTGTCGATTATATGAGAATGATAATCAGAATTACTATTACTAAAATCATTCCTACATTTAACAAAGGAACCGCCTCTCGTTTCCTTCTCCTAAATATATTATTCTGGAAAGTTTCCCCGATTATCGGTTTCCAGGGAATCATGCAGACCTCCTTTGGGGCGAGACAGGCCGGAATGGGAGGCGCATTTCAAGGCGTAGGTGGTTCCGTCATGGATTTGGAATCCAACCCTTCACATCTGGCTCGACTTGCAGGTCCTAAATTCGAAATCGGGACTTCGGGACATTTTCCGAAAATTAAATATTCTGATTCCTTTATGGACCAGAGCAGTGCATTGATTTATGAAAACAATATCAATGAAAGTCCGCGGGCGATCTTTCCATATATCGGCTATATTGCTCCCGTATCCAGCCGATTAGGGGTTGGAGTCGCTTTATATTCGCAAGGAGGAGGCGGGGGTTCCTTTTCGAATATTACCCGAATTTCACAGGGAAAAGAAAGTTTGAATGATACCTTACGTGCGAATGTCCCTTTGTTGGGGACTGATCGGAAAGTAAAAGAGGACTTGGAGTTTAAATTCATGCTTTCGAAGCTTACTTTCGGTTCCGGTTATAGATTTCGAAAATTATGTTTGGGCATCGGTATCGATTTGGTCTACGCGTTCATGGAGATGAAGAAAACGAATCAAGATATGAGTCGAAGTTTACGGTTACCCGGTAGTTTGGCTTACAGTAGCGATCCATCCTACGCATTTAGCGGGAAACTTGGGTTATCTTACGAATTAACGGATGTTATTCGAGTGGCCTACTCCTATACCGCAAGGAGTGTTTTGCATTTGGACGGTACGATGAAGATAGAGGATGTGAATCCGATTATACAGAATGTGTCTCGAGTTTCGAGAAATATGATTTGGCCGGATCGTCATGTATTCGGAATTTCTTATCACAAGAGTTCCTGGATTTTCGATTTAGATATAAAATTCATTCCTTGGTCCCAAAGTTTTAGAACGAGTAAATTTGCGTTGGAACAACCGCTGCTTACGACGCCGATCGGCACAGAGACTAATACGATGCTGATGAATTTCAGATGGCGGGACCAGTATTGTTTTGCGTTCGGAATGGAGTATCAATGGAATTACGGAATTCGATTAAGGAGCGGGTATAGTTATGCAAAAACTCCGACAACGCCCCAGGGATTGAATCCTATGTTAGGAACTACGAACGAACATCATTTAGCCGGCGGAATCGGTTATTACGCGGAAAATTCAGCAATTCATTTTGCAATAGAATACGGATTTCCGAAAACGATAAAAGGAAGCGAATTCTCGGATTGGAGTTTAGCACATTCCGTATTTTCAAAAAATGAAATACAATTGTACCAGTTTCAGTTTGCTAAATCCGTTTCCGTTTTGAGTATGTATTTAGGCTTCGAGAAAAATATATAGAAGGAACGAAAATGAACTTAAAGAAAATACCATTCGGTTTGATAGCATTTATATTATGGGTTTGTACTATAACTGTGCTAATGTATTATTTTTTGAAAGGTAACACGGTTAAATCTAAGGACAATAGGATCTCGATCCATTTGAATGAAGATGAAAAGATACTCGTACTCACCGAAATGCGAGGATTACTCGCTTCACTAAACGGGATTTTGGGGGGACTCTCCGCGGGAGATTATGAAAAAGCGTCCAAATCCGCACGAGCATCCGGGATGGGATTGGTAAAAAGTCTAGAAAATGAAGAAAAGAAAATTCTACTAAAACTTCCGATCGAGTTTAAGCGACTCGGATTCGGCACTCACGAACAGTTCGACGTAATTTCCGAAAAGCTAAGACAGAAGAAAGAATTAGGCATTATTTTAGGTGAGTTGGACGTTTTGACTCGTAAATGCGTAGCCTGTCATGCGGCCTATAGAATAGATACGACGGTGCCGGACAAATAAGCGAAACACGAAAAGTTTTTGTCGTTTCTCCCATTTATTTTTTGGAAATTAACCGACAAAAATGCATAAAACAGAGACACTCGGAATCGGAGATGGATTCGGGTATTCGAATCAAAACCGTTCTATTCCATGACAGATTGATCATGAACAAATAATAAATTTCTAACGACGGTTAATGGATATTCTTATCTCCGACTTCATAAAATCAAGATCCTGCAATATTCGGAATTGAATTCGAAAATCGACGACGTCGATAAAGCATTCGAACAAACTCAATGGCAACGTTTTCGTTTCGCCTCCATAATTCCGTAAATAATTTATTAGAATATTGCCGCTCCTTTATATGTAAGATCTCGATCCGGAAATACGTCTCTTAAAGAATGGGAATCCTGCCGAGGTAAGTATGAAATTAATTTTTCATTTTGCGATGAGAAATCTCCAAATTAAGGCTATCAGCATGAAAGAAAGGCCAAAACGAGTATAATGCGTTTCGCGTAAGCTTTTCGCATTAACCGCTTTTTCGACGGTGCGTGCGAGCGCTGTTCGTTCCGCGAGCAATGAAACCAGGGAGCGGGAAGATAATGATATCCGGCTACGAGATAAGGGAAGAGATCCACAAGGGCGGCAATGTTTCCGTATTTAGAGGGAACAATACGGAAACGTCCGATCCGGTTATTATCAAAATTCACACCAACGAATACCCTAGCATTCAAGATATTTCAAAATTTAAGCGGGAATACGAAATAGGAGCCGGAATCCATTCATTCGGCGTGATTCGTTATTATGGCATCGAGAAGTATAAGAACTCTTTCGCTATCGTTATGGAAGACTGCGGCGCGATTTCGCTTAATAAAATTATTAAGGATTTAAATCTGGAGCTGTCCCTAAAAATTTCGATTAAGATAGTCGAAGCTTTAGGTGAAATTCATAAAATTAACGTAATTCATAAGGATATAAAACCCAGTAATATAATCGTAAACTTGCAGACCGGATCAGTCAAGATAATCGACTTCGGAATCGCTTCCAAATTAACCCAGGAAAACGCTTCGCTACAATCGCCGGAACATCTGGAAGGGACGTTAGGCTACATGTCTCCGGAACAGACCGGACGCATGAACCGTTCCATCGATTATCGGTCGGACTTTTATTCCCTCGGAGCGACTTTTTACGAAATGTTGACGGGGGAGCTTCTCTTCGAAACTACCAATTCGTTGGAGCTCATCCATTATCATATCGCAAAGATTCCGGTTCCTCCGCATGAAAGAAAAAATGGGCGAAATATACCGGAAAACCTTTCAAAAGTTATAATGAAGCTATTGGCAAAAAACGCCGAAGATCGCTACCAAAGCGTTTTTGGAATAAAAGCGGATTTAGAAAAATGTCTCGCGGAACTCGATGGAACCGTCGCCTCCGACGGCTCCGAATTTATTCCCGGTAAATTTGACATATCGGAACGATTTCAAATTCCGCAAAAACTTTACGGCAGGGAAGAAGAATTAGAAAAGCTTTTAAATAGTTTTGAGAAAGTTTCCTTCGGGGAACGGGAGATGATTTTCATTTCGGGATATTCCGGTATCGGAAAATCTTCGTTGGTAAACGAAATTCATAAACCCGTATTGGCTCGAAGAGGATACGTTATAGAAGGAAAATACGAACAATTCAAAAAAGACATACCTTATAGCGGATTTCTGAACGCCTTCCAAAGTTTAATTCGACAGGTCTTATCCGCGGACGAGTCTACTATCGAATCATTCCGAAAAGAACTTACCAAGGTTCTTGGAATTAACGGAAGAATCCTCTCGGATGTAATTCCCGAGTTAGAGCTTATTTTAGGAAAATTACCGCCATCGCCGACATTAGGACCCCAAGAAACTCAAAATAGATTTAATCTTGCCATTCAGAATTTTGTACAGGTCTTTGCGAGATCGACCCATCCCCTTACGATATTTCTCGACGACCTCCAATGGGCGGACTCGGCTTCTTTGAAATTACTCGAAATCCTTGAGACAAATCCGGAATGCAAATACTTATTTATCATCGGGGCCTATCGTGATAACGAAGTGGATCCGTTGCACCCGCTGCTGCATGTCATTGGCGAAATTAAAAAATCGGGAACTAGCGTGGAATCGATCGCGCTCTCGCCTTTGGATTATGACAGTTTAAATCTCCTAATTTCCGAAGCGCTCCATTGCGGTATCGAAAAGGCGAAACCGCTGGCTGAATTAGTCGCGTCTAAAACCGATCGAAATCCCTTCTTCGTTAACGAATTTTTAAAAACATTATATAAAAATAATCTTTTGAGCCTGGACGTAGCCGCCGGTTCCTGGATCTGGGATTTGGAAAAAATAAAGGAAAGAGACATTACGGATAACGTTGTAGAGTTAATGTCCCAGAAGATTAAGGATCTCCCCGCGGAAACGAGTAGAATCCTGCAATTCGGCGCATGCATAGGGAATAGTTTCGATTTAAAGACCATTTCAATTGTACGCCAGCTCCCCGGGATGAGAATAATCGAAGATCTCTTCGCCGCGGTCGAATGCGGGTTACTTTTGCCCCTCGGAAACGCGTACCGTTATTTAGCGGCTAACAACTTTTCAAATTCTCAAGATTCTGACTCTCAATTTTCGGAAAACCTATCCGATATTCGATTTAAATTCCTACATGATAGAGTTCAACAGGCTGCTTATGATCTGATACCGGAATCCGAGAGACCGGCATTGCACCTCAAAATAGGACGGCATCTTCTAAATGATTCGAATCAGGATGAAATTCCCGAACGCTTAATCGATATTGTCGGACACTTAAACGCCGGAATACATTTAGTCGATAGCGAACGAGAGTTATCGGAAATTGCCGATCTGAATTTCCAAGCCGGCGTAAAAGCAAAAGACACCGTCGCTTATAAATCGGCCTCCTACTACTTCCAAGTTGCGATGGAAATATTGGGGGAATCCGGCTGGGAATCCCGGTATGAAAAAGCCCTTTCAATCTATTCCGAAGCGATTGAGACCGAATATCTAAATACTGACTTCGACAGAATGGAGGAGCTAGCGCGCATTGCCGTACAGAAAAGCCGTTCCACCATTTCTGCGATTCATGTTTTCGAAACGAGAATGCGAGCCAAAACGGCCCAGTCAAAATACGGAGAAGCGATAGCGGTTTCAAGCGACGTTTTACGATCATTAGGCGTTTATATTCCGACTAACGCAAAAAAAATCGATATTCTGACCGGCTTAATTAAAACAAAGTTTTCGATAGGATCGAAGTCCATCAGCGAAATGGAAAATCTTCCCGAAATGAAGGATTCCAGAAAATTGGCCGCAATGAATTTAATGATGGAAACTTGTCCGGCCGCTTACATAGCTGCACCGAATCTTTTTCCCATCATCGTATTCAATATGATTAGAACCTCGTTGAAGTACGGAAACTCGCCGGTTACTGCCTACGCATTCTGCGTATACGGACTGATCCTAATCAGCGCCGTCGGAGATCTGCAAGCAGGTTATGAATTCGGAAAAATGTCCCTTCGAATGATGGAAAAATTCGAGGCCCCCGGTTTCAAAAATAGAATAAACATGCTGTATAATACTTTTATTATACACTGGAAAGAGCATATTGCGGAAACGAAGGAAAACTTGGAGGAAGCTTCCCGAATCGCAATCCAAACCGGAGATCTTGAATATGCTTGCTACTCCGCGATCACTTATTGCAATAATTCCTTTCTTAGCGGCGACGCCCTACCCTTCGTTCTAAAAAAAGGGAATTATTATTTAGAATTAAGTAAAAAATTCAAGCAGGAAACTGCGATTAGCATTATTAGTATCGTCCTTCAATTCAGCGAACACCTTTCCCAATACAAATCTCTTCCCGAAGGATTTTACGGAAAAACTTTCCAAAAAGAAAATCTACTCTATCTGAGCGAAACTAAAAACTTTAGCGGCCTTTCTTTCTACTATTTCATGTCTTCAGTATTGCATTATTTATCCGGTTCATACGAAAAAGCCTTAGAATGTTCCGACCTGGGCGCGGAAAATATCGATGCAGCAGCCGGCCTTGCCTGGGTTCCGGAATACCATTTTTACCGCTCGATGATCCTTTTGGCAATGAGCGAATCCGCTCCTAAATCGAAGAAAAGAAAGCTCATCGGGAAAGCCTCCGAAAGTCATAAAAAATTAAAAAAATGGACCGGCTTCGCTCCGATGAATCACCTTCATAAATTATATTTAATGGAAGCGGAGCAAATGAAGGTTCTAGGAAACAATTCTTTAGCCTCCGATCTTTATGAGAAGGCGATACAAACGGCCTCTAAAAATAATTACGGAAATATCATCGCCCTATCGTACGAGAGGGCGGCTAAATTCTATTTGTCCGACAAAAAGGATCTGATCGGAAAAGTATATCTTCAAAAAGCGCACTATTTCTATACCTTATGGGGAGCGCTTGCAAAGGTGAAGGAAATCGAGGAACTAATTCCCGAAGCATTTCCGAATTCCTCCGATTCCTTTGCCCCGGTTAGCCAAGCAATCTCAAGCTATTCGATCGGAACGGCAACGAAGGAAAAGTCGTCACGTCAATTGGACTTCGATAGTATTTTAAAGGCGTCTCAAGCTTTATCCGGCGAAATCGTATTAGAAAGATTATTGGAAAAGATAATGGCGATCGCGATCGAAAACGCGGGTGCGGAAACCGGACTCTTGATTTTAGACCGTAACGGCAATTTGGAAATCCTTGCTCGCGGATCCTTAAAGGAGAAAGGCACGATCACCGATCAGGAATCCTCTCGACTTACGCAAAATGACACGGCTCCGACTGCGATTTTAGAATATGTACGTAGGACCGGAAAAACCGTCGTAATTTCGGATGCGATACGAGACGAAAATTTTGCAAGCATACCATATGTAATTTATAATAAACCAAAATCCATAATTTCTCTACCGATTCGAAATCAAGGGAAATTCTTAGGCATGCTATATTTAGAAAACAATCTTACGACCGGAGCATTTACGCCGGAAAGAATCGACGTATTGGATATATTATCCTCTCAAGCCGCTATTTCGATCGAGAACGCGCTCCTTTATTCGAATCTGGAAAGTAAAGTAAAGGAAAGAACGACTCAATTGAAAAATGTCGTGGATGACTTAAACAAAACGAACTCGAATTTGGAAGGAACTCTAAAGGAATTACATTCCTTAAAACAACAACAAGACGGCGACTACTATTTGACCTCTTTATTAATGACCCCTTTAAACGGCAATGAAGTCACCGACGATCGGGTAAGTGTGGAGTTTTTCCTCAAACAGAAAAAAGAATTTCAATTTAAGCAATGGACTTCCGAAATCGGAGGCGATCTTTGCAGCGCGCATACGATCATCTTAAAAGGAAAAAAATACACAGCATTCTCAAATGCGGATGCCATGGGCAAATCCATACAAGGAGCAGGAGGGGCGCTAGTCTTCGGCTCCGTTTTTGAAGCCATGATCCAGAGGGTTAAATTGTCGGCCGCCGCCCAGGATCAGTTCCCGGAACGATGGTTAAAAAATGCGTTTACCGAGTTGGATAAAATCTTTAGGTCCTTCGACGGATCAATGTACGTTTCCTGCATAATCGGACTGATCGACAATGAAAACGGTTTTCTCTATTGTTTTAATGCGGAGCATCCGGGGATAGTTCTATATAAGGACCGACATGCCAGCTTCATACAGGACCAACCGTCCATGTATAAATTAGGAACTTTCTGGAATGACGGAATATTTGCAGTCCAAACCTACCAACTCTCTCCGGGAGATTCTATCTTCATCGGATCCGACGGAAAGGACGATTTAATGCTCCACCCGGAAGAAACCCAAAAAAGAAGAATGAATGAAAACGAAACCCTCTTCCTTGAATGCGTTGCCGAAGGAAAAGGCGAACTCACTGCAATCAGAGAGGCCATTTTAAGAAAAGGGGATCTAACTGACGATTTTTCAATATTACATTTAAATTATAAAGGATCGAATGAGACAGGGAATAGGATAGTATCTTCGCAAGTCGAAAGTATTATTAAATCGATAAATTCGGAACCCGTCGGAACCGTAAAATACTTGTCGCTTGTTTCCGAACTAGAAAACGCGCATGTCGACAATAAGACTTCGATTCCGATAATCAAATGTTTAATGAAATCAAACTTAAGGTTAAAACGACATAAGGAGGCAGCCGACTATGCAGTTATGCTTTCCTCGCTTTGTCCGGGAAATACAAAAGCTATCTTTGTTGCGGCACATTGTTTTAAAAAGGTCGGCAATCTGGAACGCGCAATCGATATGGGGGAGCGTTTAAGATTAAGAAATCTTCAGGATGTCTCACTCTTATCTCTCTTGGCCAAACTTTACGGAACGGTCGGAAATCAAGCGCAGGCGGAAATTCTTAAAGAAAAGGTGAGTCAGATGAATCTGCAAAGTTCCCATGATGGAATTATAACGGCGCCGGACCTACCAAAAAATCAAATCCTGAAATCGTCCTGATTGACCGATCGGAAGTCGGTATTCGCACTTTTCATGCCTTTGCACATAGCGGGCAAAAAAACATCGATTTCCCTAAAATATAGCTTCCGAGGAGTTCTTTTTGTTGTTGATACAGCAATTTTCATCGACCGGAATCGAAAAAAGGTTGGAGAAATTACAATCGAAACAAGACTCGATCGAAGTTTTCCTACCTTGGGACGGCATTATTTCGCTCAGTAATAACGATCCATGGGTTCGCACAAAAAATTTCGATCGTAAACGAAGCCGAAAGATTTAAAAAATGGATTCTTACTAAGCAATCGCGAAGTTAGTAAGAATCCTGAATGTAAAGACTCCACGGTAATGAGTCTCTAAGTTTCAACCAGCCTTACGGTCTTTCAGCAGTGAACGGAACTCCTGAAAGACCGTCTCTTAACAAATATTAAGACTTACTCGTAACGGGCTTACCGGCTGGAATCATCACTTCTTCTTTCGAAGTAATTTTTTTGATCGCCTCTAACACTTTATCCCTTACCTCGATCGTACCTTTCTCGATTGTTGCTTTAGATTCTTTTACGCTATCCGCTACTTTCATCGACAAATCGCGAATACGGGTCGACGACTCGCTTTTGTCGGCGGCTCCCTTTGCTACGAATTCTTCGTATTTTTTTATTATGACCGCTTGAGTTTTTTCCAATTCTTCTTTTCCTAAATTCACGACCCCAATTCCGGCGTTAACGATATTCATTAATTCAATTTGCATACGTTCCTCCTGTCCAAAGACTCTGCGTTTATATTTTTTTGCAAATAATCAGTCAATAAAATTCCGTAATAATATTTTACCAAATTCAATAATATTTCCATGCAACAAGTTCATTAACATATCATTATTTTGCTACATTGTGGCATAGGCATATTTATACTACATAATCACCTTTCCAATACCCGGTTGTAAAATTAGTATTATTATATTTTTTATATATTATTTAAAAATAAACTTGAAAATTTGCTCAAAAACAATATTCAAATAAATTCTAATTTACGAAATAAATATAGTAGCCTATTAAATTGCGGAAAATATATCTGAAATTATTGCAGGAATTTCACTATAGGATGGATCGCGAGAACAATTTCCTGAAGATTACAGAAGACTGAGAACAGAACATTGGTGAGCATTGCCCCATGCTCTAAAGAAAGATTCTTGTGGGTAATAGTGGATTTTTCCTCTGCTTCTATAACCTTTCCGATATCTAGCAGCTTCTGTCCTCTGAACAGGACTGAACATTGATAAGCGGGGTTTCCATGTTCAGGAGAAAAATTCCTGCGTTACAGGGGGTCTCTCCTCTACTTCTGTAACTTTTCCAACGTCTAGTAGCTTCTGTCTTCTGCTACCCTGAAAGATATTTATTACTTAAGAAACAAAGAGATTGGTACATCTAGTAAATTTGAAACTTGCCTAGCGATTTCGCTCGGCATAGGCAGGATTCCGCTTTCTATATCGGTAATTTGATCAACGGAAACTCCCTCTAGTTTGTTTGAAAATTCTTCCGGTGTAAGATTCCGCCTCTCACGTAATATTTTCATGATCACTCCGGCAGCACGATTTCCGCTTTCTTCCAAATCCAAATGACTCGCCTCTCTCGCGAATCGGGACAGAGGAAAAACGACCGGTCTATTTTAATTTTGCGGGAAAAATCTTAACATTTATCAATTATAATCGCATCGAAAAGACCCCTCGAATTTCATAAACGAGGATAATTAATTCCGAAAAAAGGAAAAACCGGCCTTCCACATACGATTTCTAAGCTTTCTAGTTCCCTATTTAGTCTTTTCCAAAATTAGAAAGTTCCCTTAGCCGGAAGCTGAACAATTCAGTTTATTTTGAAATAACTTTTATACTAATCCGGAGATCAATTAGAATGGATCTATTAAAAGAGATTCTCTAATGATAATAGCAAAATATTTTTTTAAATTCCGGACGAACATTCGTTTAATTCAAAAATGATCGAAGTATATTCCCTCTCTCAAACGTCTACTTTATGTGGAATTAATATAACATAGCTAATGTTTAACATTGCGGATATCGCGAGGAAATCGCATTTTAGCCATTCAGCGGGTCAGGGATAACAATGCGCGAACGTCGACAGGCAGAAAGGATATATTCCGAGGAGCTATGCAAATTCAAAATTACGATACGTTTTGAAGAAATAGTATTCAATGGTTTTATAATGAACATTTCGGAAATTGGAATCGGAGTCGTCGGGACGATTAAGCATGGAGATAGCTTTCCGGTGGGGGCACCGATCTCCGGCCAAATTCAATTCCCGGATTCTTGGGATAAACTTAAATTCGAAGGCGAAATAGCACGCAAGGAATATATTTCGAATGACGCCGGCGATTCACTTGTATTGGGGATCAAATTTGCTACCCGAATTAGCCTACCGGTCCCAATATTAAAATTAGCGTTGCTAGCAGGAGGAAAGTCGGTCTGATTCCAAACATAATGAATCTATTTACGAACTTCCTTCGTTATTTCGAACGACTGTCGTAAGCGGGAGTCTAAACCAGTTATTAATGAACCTCCAAGTCCTGTTATATTTCCTTTATTGCATCTGAATCGACGTTCGGATGTTCCGCGATATCCTCTTCAAATCCCTTTTTTTAAGGATTCGCAGATGCCGAAATCGTCTTTTTTTACTCCTTAATCTTCCTTTTTTTCGAATCAACTCTTGACCCTGAAGTATACTTCAGGGCTTATACTACCTGATATGAGCCTAAAAATCGGAGAGCTCGCGAAAGCGACTCAAGTGTCAGTCGAAACGATTCGCTATTATGAATCTCTTAAACTCCTAAATCCACCCGTTAGGAACGAATCGAAATACAGAATCTATTCGGCCGATTCCGCTAAAAGAATTCGATTCGTCCGAAACATGCAGGCCCTGGGCTTTCGACTCTCGGAAATCAAGGAACTCCTGGATTTGAAACTGGAAACAAAAAGCCAATGTAATAAAGTCAGATCAAGAGTGAATTTAAAGCTGAGTGAAATACGGGACAAGATCCTCGTTCTAAAAAAATTAGAGAGTTCCTTACTTGAAATCCGAAAAATTTGCGAATCTTCAAAGGCAACAAAACAAGGATGTCCCGTACTGGACTTTATGAAGGATGTATAATGAAAATCGAATTGATCTACGAAACGACCTGCCCGAATAAGGAAGCAACAAAAAAGTTAGTACAAGAAACACTTCTGGAGCATCGTATTACCGCGACCTTTTTAGAGATCAATAAAGACGATCCGGAAACTCCCGATTATTATAGGAGATTTTCTTCCCCCAGTATTTTAGTCGACGGCAAAGACATTGATCCGGGCTCCGGCGGAAATGCATGTAGACTTTATAAGGATGAATCCGGAAGACTCTCGGGAGTTCCTTCAAGGGATTTATTGGAATATTCGATTTTGAGAGCAAATAAGGTCATCAATTTTTCTCTACTCTCCTTTCTCCCTTTGATAGGCAGCGTATTCCTTCCGGTACTGTCTTGCCCCGCGTGTTATCCTTTGTACGGAAGCTTACTAGCGAGTCTAGGTTTTAGTTTTTTTGATTATACGCCATTTTTGAAACCTTTCGTTTTCACTCTTTCGCTTATTGCAACGGTCGGAGTTTCTCTTTATTACGACCGAACAAAAAAATGGAAGTCCGCCAGTTTTATCTTTCTTGGAATACTGCTCTTAGGTCTTAGTAAACTTTTCCTTGAAATGGATTCTTTAACTATTATAGGAATTTCACTTCTCGTTTCCGGATTCATTCTATCTAAATTCGAAGCCGATAGAAAAGTGAAAACGGTTTGCGCCTCCTGCTAAGCTCGAGAATGCACCAGATCGTTAGATTTTAACTAAATGTACCGGTCCAATTTAGCTTCGATTGATCGATGAAAAACATTCGCCCAGGAGCGATCGTTGTAAGCGTCACTTGATGTCCGATAAATGTAGCAGGGAAAAGTTCGAGTCTCCTGAAAATAATCATAATAATTTTTCAAACTCGGATATTCTTAAAATTAGCCCGAATAAGATTCAAACGGATAAACCGGATGCATAGGATCAAAGAACGATCCAATCATTCATCACAATTTTTTAATTTTTAAAAAAAAAATATAATATTTTTATTAATTAATTAAATTTTTAATATTAATTTTTCATTATTGTAAGCAAACGTGCGGCATATACACCAGCGGAGCCAGACCAAAGAGGAAATTTCACTCATCCTACCTTCGATTCGGATAAAAACCGAGGTATTCGAGGGAAAGAAACGAACGTATCATCGCGGACGTGAATAAAGAATTATCAAGAGAAACTAAAATATCTCCAACCGCATGATCATAAAATTCGGACTTTATTCGTTTTAGATTTTCTTTAAATTCTAACATATTGGATCTTTTCATCCATCGCATTTAAAAAAAGTACGACAATTTCATTCAACTTGCGACCCGGAATCTATTGAATCGGCCGATTGAATCCACCACCCGGCTGATTCGCCGACGGAGCGCAAGTCGGAGTCGCCATGATCAATCAATAAACTACGATTTGCCGCGAGCAACATACTAAGATCGGTAAAGGCATCCCCGGCTGCGAACCCGATTTCGGAAGAGGTAATTTCGCGAATCGCTTTGACTTTACCGTCATTAAATGTTAATGGCTCTTCGATTTCGGGGAGCATGACTCCCTGCCTGGATTTTAAACGCATACCGCGCACACGACTCTGTTCCAATCCGAATTCTTGAGCGGCGACCTGAACGCAGTATTCGGGAGAGGCTGTAATGATCCACACTTCCCAATCTCTTTCCTTTAACAATCGGATCAGCTCCAATAAAGGTTTGCGGATTCGGAGCCGAATATCTATAGAGTACCCGCCAGTTAGATTAAAATCGTTTCCATTTTGCTTCTGGTTCTCTACGAATACATATCTGGCAATTTTCTTAAGCTCTTCCTCCGACATACCGGAATAGATGATTCTGGTCCAACGGTACGCCGCCTCAGGCCCTTCTTCCTTGGAAACTGCAAAAAATAATCCGAAAAGCTCCTCCACCAGTCGTCCGTAACTTCGTGTATCCTTATGCATCCGGAATGCTCGCCAAAGATCTTTCCAAACCGATATCGTTTCAAGCGAGAGAAATGGATCTCGTAACTCTTCCCAGAATTCGTCCAAATCCGCGCGTATGAGTCCATTCATCAAAATGTATTGCATTGTGGCAACACCGAGGTCCCCGCGGATCAGCGTATTATCAAAATCGAAACAAGCAAGCCCTGCCGGTCCGGAAATCATTCCCTCCAGACCGGACCGTATATCTGGATCCCAAACATCGGATAACATCAATTTTTCCTAATGGGATCGATCCCTTTTTTGCGAAGCCAACGACGCCGCCCTTTTTCACCGATCCATTTTAGGATTGGCGAAAGCCATCCTATCAACCAAGGAAATACGGCAGCCAAGCGGGATACGAGACCATCACTGTAAGGCACGTAAATTTCCAGCAGTCCGGTTCTTGCTCCGCGCAAAACTGCACGTGCAACATCGTCGGGCGATTTCACCGCATTTACCCAGTTCAGTACGGTTCCACCATTAAGCGCTTCATGCATTAGCATCGGCGTGTCCACTGCAGCCGGATAGATTCCGGAGACCTTAATTCCCGTACCTCGTAATTCTTCGCGAAAGGCTGTCAAAAAACCCCTTAGGCCGAATTTGGTGGCGGAATATAAGGCAGAATCTTCAAGAGCAATGATTCCGCCCATAGAAACGATAGAAACAACCGCCCCACGCCCTCTTTTCAACATAAGAGGAACCAGGCCGTGAATTAAACGAATCGGGCTGAGCATATTAATCTCCGCGTGACGATCGATTTCACTTACATCCTGTCGGAGAAACGGACCTTCTTTCGTGAATCCCGCGTTATTAATTAATAATTCAATGTCCGGATATTTTTGCTCTATCATTCGAATCAATGCATCCACGTCGGACGGGTTTGTTTGATCGCACACGACTGTTTTCGGAGGACGAGATAATTTGGCTACTATCGAGAACATTTTCTCTTTGCTAATGTCGGATAGAATCAGAGTAAACCCGAGCTTATCCAATCGGATTGCAACGGCTTCAGCAATCGCGCCTCCTCCACCCGTGATCAACGCTATTCTTCGAAGAGTATAATCCAAGGTAGTATTCACAGACTCGCACCTGCCCCTTCTTCCGCAGAATTTGAATTCGTTATTTTTAATTTATCGAATTGGCCCGGTTTAAGTTGCGGCCAGCTCATGGCTCGGTGTATTTTCGAGAGATATTTTCGATATGCGACTTGGTTTACATAAACGGCATGCCTACCGGTATCAAGATAATGAATCCCTCCGTTTAACGAAGGATGATCGGATTCAATTAATCTCCGGAATCTTCGAGCGGATTCCTCCCCCTTTTGCTTCGCTTCGATATAAGCCGTAATTATATTCGCCATTTCATCGAACATTTTATAGGCGCCACCGTCGGTTTCCATAAATCCAAGAACATATAAGTTCTCATATTTACGATGGAACAAGGTCAGATACAAATCTGCGGGTCGACCGTTTTTCCATTCGAAGTATTGGTCCATATATGGAATCGACCAATTGTATCCGGTTGCAAGTATGATCATATCGATCTTTTCCCGAGTCCCGTCCTTAAACTCCACAAAGTTTCCATTCAATTTTTCTATATCGCCTTTCGCAATCACATCACCATGGCGCAAATTATGCAAAAGTTGATCGTTTACAATCGGATGTGTCTCGAATATTTTATGATCCGGCGCGGGAAGTCCGAGTTTCGTGACGTCGCCGATCAGAAATCTCAAGAGTTTCCCGAGAATCCATTGCGAAAACCAATTCGGTATCCAATGTGCACCGTCTCCGAATACGTCGGCCGGTTGCCCCAGTACATGCTTGGGAATAAAATGATAGCCGCGTCTTACGCTGATAAACGCCTGCTCGGCATTGGTGCCCGCATCGCAGGCGATATCACAACCTGAATTGCCTGCCCCCACAATCAGTACGCGTTTTCCTTTAAACGAAATGGCGTCTTTGTATTTTATGCTATGTAGTATTTCGCCTCCAAACGTTTCGCTACCTGGTAGCTTTGGGAAATTTGGAGACCAAGTGATTCCAGTAGCGCAGACGATTTCTCCGTACAGTCTTAGCTCTCCGTTTGCAAGAGCCAGCAGCCATTTAGAACCGTTTTTTTCTACGTTCTTTACGGAAGTATTGAATTCTATATGAGGGTATAAATCATATTCTTTAGCGAACGATCTGTGATAGGCTAGGATTTGTCGGTTCGATGGATAATCCGGATACTGGGAAGGCATCGGGAAATCGGCATAATTAGAAAGGTATTTCGATGATATAAAATGTGCGCTCTTATACATCGGAGACCCGGGATTTTCCGTATCCCAGATGCCACCAACATCCGAATGTCTTTCAATTATATGAAATGGGATTCTACGCGATTTCAAAGAACGCCCGATGGAAAGTCCGGCCGGACCCGCCCCCACTATACATATAAAATCGGAATAATCGATAATCTCTCTTGAACTCAACCCAAAACCCGTTCGCTGCATCATAAACTTCCTCGGCACAATACATGATCATTGATCATTATTTTAAGAGCATTGATCATATATAAAATCCCGGTCAAACCAAAAATCGGTCCGCAAGAAAAAAGTAGCCGATAGAAACGATCGCGATTATATATGCTTTGTTATGAAAAAGAAAATTCGTACGCCTACACAAAACAGAAGTAGAGAACGAGTCGAACTAATTTTACGTACTGCGCGGGATCTCATCGGCAGACGAGGCATAGATTCCGTGAGCATGAGAGAAATTGCTCAAGCTGCAGGAGTTCAGATCGGCTCCTTATACCAGTATTTTCCCGGAAAGAATCAGCTCTTACTTACGATTATGCAGGAATATTATGATCGATTGTACGAAGGCACAAAATCTCTTTTAGAGCGAGTACGAACTATTTCCGAATTAGAAATAGCGGCGGAAAAGGCCCTCAAGCAATATATGCAACTTTTTCAAACCGATCCTGCCCTAGCGAATATATGGGCCGGCTTACGAGCAGTCCCCGAATTGGGAATTGAGGATGATAAGGACACGTATAGAAATGCCGAATTAATGGTAAAAACCGCAATGCGTTGTTTTACAGGATTGCGCGAATCCGAGCTTCGTCCATTCGCACTCTATTTCAGCTACTCGATAGGTTCTATAACTCGCCTTGCAGCCGAAACAAATAACGAGCACAGTAGAGGAGTAATTCGAGAATGCAAGGAAGTACTACACCTACGCTTGGAAGCCTTTCAAAAACTCTCCGAGACGCGTAAACCGGCTAAGACCAGGAAAGCGAATATCTAGAATTAAATTTCAGCCTAAACAAGGTTCAAAACCGAAAGCGTATCCATTAATCGAGACTCAAAGTTTCTCACCGTCCACTATCCCGCAAATTCGCATGATTGGTACGGTTGGAAAAGGGATAATCGTCATAAAGATCGTCCAGGGCGGAAAAAAATCTATGACGTCGATAGACATAGTAGCGTCTTTCAATCGTATCGATCTGTGTTCATCGGATGCGGTGTCGAAAATAATATCGTTCCAACTGGAGGGAAAGGGACGGTTATACCAAACCAGAACGATAAACGTATACATGCATTTCTTATAACTTTCCCGATTATTTTTCTTAAACTTTGTTTCGTCCGGAGTATCGCTTGCAGTAGGATCGATCTGAATTCTCTGAATATAACCTTTTTCGTAAAGGCAGGACGGAAATAGTATAAAGATCAAAAATGATAATAGGATAAGCCTCATCTGAACCTTCTTTCCGGCGTATACTCGATCTTCCAACACCCGTCCGAGTGCTGAAAATGGATGTCCGTAAACGCGACTATGCTCGAATCCCGTTCCATTTCTTTCCGTAGCGCCTCTCTAATCACGTTCGCTTTTGCGCCGTAAATTCCGACCTGGAAGGCATTCAAGAAAACCTTATCACATGTTTCGGTCTTGATTCTTTCTTTGGATGCGATTGTCTTTGGCTCGAGAAATTCGGAGCCGATGGTCAATTGATCAAAATGTCCAAGGACCTTCCTTCCCGAACATTCACATATCAATGAAAATGTAATACATAAGGCCATTATACGAAAAAGATCATTTTCTTTCCCGATCTTTCTAAAAAGGAATCCCGGATTCGCCCAAAACAGTTTATTCGAATAAATATTCCGAAAGATTAATATAACCGAAAGCCTTAACCATAGGAAAATTGCGACGACTCGGGAACGCAGATTGCGGATCATCGATCCGTGGAAAAAAATATTACTTCTCGGTATATCCATTTTCCCTGAACCAGTTTATAGTTTTTTTGACCGTAACTTCGATCGGGGTTTGGGGTAAACCGAGCTCTTTCACCGCCTTGGAGCAATCATACCATTCCATCATTTTGGCGATTCTCACTTCACTGACGGTAACTAAAGGAGGTCTTTTCGTTATCGAGGAACCGAATTCGAAGAGACGCCCAAGAGTCAGCGCTAACCTAAACGGAAACTTCATGGAAGGCGGCTTTACTCCGGCAATACCCGCAATTAGATTTAAATAATCACGAACCGTTATATTCTTATTTCCTAATAAATATCTTTCGCCAACCTTCCCCTTTTTAGCGGCGAGAATATGACCGCGGGCAACGTCCTCTACGTCGACAATATTCAATCCGCCGTCAATGTACCCCGGCATTTTCCTCTCGATAATGTCGAGAATCGTTCTCCCGGACGGAGAGGGCTTGCTATCGTTCGCACCGATTACCAGAGTAGGATTTACGATAACGATCGGAAGACCCTTCATGGCGAGAATTCTTGCCTCGTTTTCCGCGATGTATTTGGACATAGTATAATGATCCTTCGATTCCCAAGAATTAAAGGTTCGCTCTTCGTTTGCCGGCACGGGCCCGCTGGCGGCGACCGCGTTATTGGAGCTAGTATAAACGACCTTCTTCACCCCTAGTTCGAGAGCGGCCAGAAGCGCCTTTTTTGTTCCTTCCACATTGATCTCATAAAACGTTTTGGGGTCCGGGGCCCAATGCCCGTTATACGCGGCGGCCAAATATAGGGTATCACAACCGTTTAAAGCTTTCTTTATGGAATCCCCGTGGCGAATATCGCCGTAAACTTTCTCCACATCGAGCTCGTCTAGATTACCGCGAATCGGACGGTCTTTCATAAGAAGAACCCTTACGTCTTCTCCGCTCTTGAGTAGCTCCCTTACAATCGAAGACCCTATAAATCCCGTCCCACCGACTACTAATTTTTTCATATGGCAACCCCACGCTCGAAAAAAAAAATTTAATTTCAATAAACTATATACAATAGTATAATATATTAATATTATACTTGCGATAACGCGAATTGAAAATCCGGACTAACCGTTCATCGCTCTCGCTTGCAATCGCGAGATCTCATCCTGGTATTCCTGAGCCCTCTGCATACGTTTGGATTTTTTGTAAAGACGCACTAACAGTTTCAAGACGGGAATCACCTCGGGTTTTCGGCTATAGACCCTTTCCGCCATATCGATCGATCTCTCGATCAGGCCGGCCTTAGCGTATTGAATGGCGCCGTTGAAAATCATCTGTAAATTGGAAGGTTGAATAGTAGAGTAGTTTTCGGCCGCTTGACCCGCATCCGCCGCCAAGCCCATTTGGCTATAAACCCGATAAAGTAAATTCCAGGCGGCCTTGTCTGACGGACTTTGCTCTATGATTCGTTTCAAAAACGTAAGAGCCTCGGAAGATTCATTCTTCTCCAGAAGCCGTAGCGCTTCGATGAGATCGGGCGCCTTGCCGATTTCATCGGCGGTTTCCTTAGGATAAAATTTTATACTCAGTAGGGAGAGATCGTCCGTAAGCTCTCCGGCTTCATGGAGAAAGTTCCCGAGTCGCTCCAGATCCCCTTCGCTCTTTTCGACCAGATTTAAAATCGCGGTATGATCTTCGTTTATTATCCTCGTTTCCGAATCGTCATATCCGATCGAGATATCATCCTTACCGTCGGAACCGATAATGATGGTATCTCCTGGTCGAATCCAGCAGGTTTCGATCCTCGCCTTTTCTCTGAGCAATCCGAGTTTGAAATTCGTGGCTTGTTCCGAAAGAAATGCGGCGCTCCCACCGCGCAGCCGAATCGGAAACGGATGTTCGGCGTTTATGTAATAAAGAAATCCGTTTTCTTCGTCCACAAGACCTAACATCAGCGACATCGACATAGAACCGTCGAATCCCTCAAAAACCTTATTGAGCTCGTTCAGCGTAGTTCGTAACCAACGTTCGGGAAAATATCCCGAAAGAATTCCTTCGCGATGAGTTCTTTCGATTAAAGCATGCAAGGCCGTGCCGAATACCAGAACTCCTCCGGCTCCCTGCATCGACTTCCCCATTGCGTCGCCGTTTGCAAAGACGCAATAATTGCGCCCCCGGAGAAGGATTCGGTCCGCCACGCAGATATCGCCTCCGAGTTCATGCGCTTTGTCCTTAAAGGTAAAAATCTTTTTCTGTCTGATGTACGAACGCAATTGAAGAGTTTTCGATCGAATTCGAATACCGGCTAACGGCTGAATTAAAAGCGAAGTCAAAAAATAGTCGCCGTCCTGCTGATCCTTGAGACGACGAACCTCTTCTATGGCGTCCTCGTATGAACGATTCAATGTGCGCAACATAAAACCCGTTACGGTCAGAACTGCAATACTCGTAACCAGAAAATCTTCGTTACGGGCAAGCGGGCTGGAATAGTCGGAAAACCAATTAGGATGCACTTGCTGCACAAAATTGATTCCGAAAAGAGCCGCGACGAAAAGTAATATCGCCATCCAATCGAATTTCTGCCCGAGGATGAGCATATAAAGAATCAGTAATGGAATCATCACCATTATATTCGCGCTTACGATTCCCCCGCTATAATGAATCTGCAGGTATGTTGTTGCTCCGCCGATGATAAAGGTGGGAGCTACTAACCATCTAAAGTGCTTCTTGAATCGGGCCAGATAGTAAAATAGGAGGGAGAAAACGAATGCAACGCATAATGCCACGAGTCCTCCCGTCTCGAACCCTTCTCGAAAAAACTCGGAGCCGATACCGATGCACATCGCAAAGATCCCCGACAAAAGAGTTCCGTTCAAAACTCGGTGCTTCATTTCGAATTGTTCCGCCGGTCCGAGTAGGAAGGAACCGGAATGAGATAGGCCGGACAATAGTTTAGGGATTACTTTGATCTTTTTCGCTTTCATAATTTTCTTCCTCTTGTTGCCGATTCGATTCGGGACCCGATCAATCGATAAACGTCTAAACCCTCGGGTTAAGATCGAGGGAATTCGCAAGTGCGACGCTATTTCTTTAAGTATCCGTTTTCCTTAAACCAATCTATCGCATTCTGAATGGCAATTCTAACGGACGTTTGAGGAAGCCCGAGTTCACGAACCGCCTTGGAACAATCGAAAAATTCCTTTGATTTTCCGATCCTTATTTCGGATGCGGTTGCAATCGGATGTTTTTTTGTGATGGCTGCACCTAACTCGAAGATATAGCCCATGCCCAAGGCCACGTAATATGGAATTTTGATTCGAGGCGGTTTGACTCCTGCGATCTCAGCTATCAGCCCGAAATATTCGGATAAGGTTAAATTTTCGTTTCCGAGAAGGTACCGTTCTCCAACCCTACCCTTCTTAGCCGCAAGCAGGTGACCTTTTGCGACATCCGATACATCAATCACATTTGTGCCACCGTCGATGTATCCTGGCATAGCCCCCTGGACGACATCAATGATCATCTGTCCGGAGGTAGTAGGCTTCACATCTCCTGCGCCGATAACGAGAGTCGGATTCACGACAACTATGGGTAACCCCATCGAAACGAACTTTAAAGCTTCCACTTCGCCGAGGTATTTCGAAATGGAATAATGATCTCCGGATTTCCAATGATTGAACTCTGCAGTCTCGTTCGCCGGAATCTCTCCGTGAGCGCCGATCGTATTACCGGTGCTCGTATAGATCACTTTTTCAACTCCCGCATCCAAAGCGGCTCTCATGGAAGTTTTGGTTCCTTCCACATTTACCTCGTACGGTAATTTTTTATCGAGTGTCCAGTGAGCGAAAAATGCCGCGGTTTGATATAAGGTGTCGCAGCCCTTTAACGCGGATCGCATGGAGTCTCCGTCGCAAATATCGCCGTAGGCGACTTCCACATCCAGTCCTTCCAAACCTTTGGGATTAGTCGATTTGCGAATTAAAACTTTTACTTCATGACCCTCTTTCAGCAATTCGCGAACTATAGCGGAACCGATGAAACCGGCAGCTCCCGTGACTAGCTTTTTCATAAACCCTCAATCTTTCTGAAATTCTGTTCCCTGGAGGGCGAGAGGCCGACACCTAGATGCCGCTTTTCCTAGCCGATTCCATAGGCAAGATTCAGATTGGATCCAACTCTCATGTCAAGAAGGAAACAGAGAATTAGTCGGCTTTTGTCGAAATATTCACTTAGCAAATAGCCATTGAGTGTCATAAAATTGCATTTCAAGTGTTATTTAATAATCAATGATCATTTTTAATAAACGTTTGTTGACTTTTTAGGCAAGCCTTCCCGAATGGGCGGCGGGCATGAAGACGCAGATACATTTATCCGGAAATGACAATTTAATCTTGGCCGTAGACCTAGGAACCTCGGGATGCAAGTCGGCGGTATGCACGCTGGACGGAAGAATTCTTTCCTGGGCGTTCCGAGAAGTGGAGTTAGTGATCATACCGGGTAACGGGGCCGAGCAAAAACCCTCGGATTGGTGGAATGCATTACTAGAAACATCGCGCACGGCGTTGAACGCCTCCGGAGTCGATCGAAGCAAGGTGAGGGGAATTTGCTGTTCGACTCAAGGAGAAGTGACTGTCCCCGTAGACGAGCAAGGACAGGAACTCATGAATGCCGTCCTTTGGATGGACATGAGAGGGGCAAAGCATATCCGAAATCATGCAGGCGGACCGATGGCCGGTTATTCTCCGCGAAAGCTCTGGAAATGGATTCGACTTACGGGAGGCGCGCCTTCCTTATCCGGAAAAGATCCGGCGGCTCACATGCTTCTCATCAAAAATGAATTTCCGGAAATTTACGAAAGAACCTATAAATTCCTAAATGCATTAGATTATTTGAATATGAAACTGACCGGAAAGTTTGTCGCCACACCGGATTCGATTCTTACGTCTTGGGTAACGGACAATCGAGATTCCAACCGGGTTCGCTATGATTCCGGTCTGCTTGCATTGAGCGGGATCGATCCGAAAAAATTTCCCGAGATCGTTCGATGCACCGATATCATCGGAGGCCTTCTGCCGGAGGTCGCTTCGGTTCTAAACCTTGCCTCGGGAACTCCCGTGGTCGGAGGAGCCATCGATACCGCCGCAGCCGCGATCGGATCCGGAGCGGTCCTCGACGGAGAGGCGCACCTCTATATCGGAACCTCGTCCTGGATAGCCGCTCATGTTCCGAATAAAAAAACGGATATCATTTCTTCCATGGCATCGGTGCCCTGCGCAATTCCGGGAAAATACCTAATGACCGCAATGCAAACCTCTGCAGGCGCTAACTTAAGTTTTCTGAAGGACAGGATTCTGTACCACCAGGATGAGCTCCTCCGAGAAGAGCATGTATCCGACGTATACAAGATCCTGGACCGCATCGCAGCCAGAACTCCCGCCGGAAGCCGAGGCCTTCTCTATATGCCATGGTTGTACGGAGAGAGATGTCCGGTGGACGATCCGTCTCTCCGGGGAGGCATGGTAAATCTTTCCTTGGAACATAGTAGGGAAGATATTATCCGAGCTTTCTTGGAAGGAGTGGCGATGAACACTCGTTGGATGATAAAGCCGGTAGAGAAATTCCTGAAGAAAAACCTCTCCTCCATCACCATCGTCGGAGGAGGAGCCGCATCCGACGTATGGTGCCAAATTTTCGCCGACACTCTCGGAACCTCGGTACGTCAACCCGAAGCTCCTATGCAATCGAATGCCAGGGGTTCGGCCTGGATCGCGGGGATAGGCCTGGGACTATTAAAATTTTCTGATATACCGAAATTGATCCGAATCAAAGCAGAATACCGACCGGATCAAAAAAATAAGAAGGCAATGGACGAAATGTTCGGCAGATTTCTGCAATTGCACGACGCCCTAAGTCCTCTATACAAAAGCTGGAACCGGGAAAAAACTTCTATACTGTACGGGAAAAAATACGCTTAAAATCGCAGGGGAATCGCCATGAAGCAAATCGACTATAACAAGCCTTATCGATGGATCGTTCTCGCGTCCTACATGACGGTGATCGGAGTCAGCCAAATGATCTATTTGAATTTCGTTTCTCTGATGACGGAAGTTCAAAATCTGTACGGAGTTTCGGAATTGCTAGCCAGCACATTGACGGTCTGCAATCCTCTGCTGTTCACCGTTGTTTCCATGCCTGCCGGCGCGATGACCGATCGGAAAGGATACCGATTCACAATTCGACTCGGGCTCCTTATCATGTCCGTATTTGCGTGTATGAGGATCTATACGGGAAGTTTCTGGCTACTTCTCGTCTGCCAAATAGGAAACGCGATCGCGCAACCCTTTATCATGAACGGAATTACGAAATTAGCGGCCGACTGGTTTGCGGAAGAGCAAAGAGCCGTCGCAACCGGCCTAGGAACTGCCGGAATGTTTGCCGGCTTGGCTCTCGGGTTTTCCCTTCCGCCACATATTAATCAAGGCTTCGGCTTAAGCGGAACGATGCTAGTTTTTGCGGTCATCACGACCGTTCTAAGCCTGATTTTCTTTTTAGTCGTGAAAGAAAATCATAGTACGGAACCGGAAGAAATGGCCCAGCTTCGGTCTTTTACGGCTTTGTCGGAAGTCATGCATATCGTCAAAGATCGGTCTATCCTGATCATTGTTTTGATGGCGTTTATCGCTTTCGGATTCTTCAACGGTCTCACCACTTGGCTGGAAGGAATACTCGGACAAAACGGCGTCGGCGCGATGGACGTCGGAAATATCGGCGGGGTGATGATTCTTGCGGGTATTATCGGCTCGTTAGTAATCCCGACGATCTCCGATCTTATAAAAAGAAGAAAACCTGTGCTCCTCTTCTGCGGAATTTCAGGGATTGTATTGATTCTGCCTCTTTGTCTAAGTAGCGATCTTCCTTTACTTTATCTTTACGGCGGATTAATCGGTTTCTTGTTTTTACCGGGCTTCGCCCTACTCCTAGTAATGTCCGAAGAAGTCGCAGGACCGAAGAGAGCCGGCGGGGCAGCCGCTGCAGTGATGCTGGTCGGGAACGCGGGCGGGGTCATCATTTCCGTCGCCATGGCTCTTTTAAAAAGCGATACTAGCGGCTGGAGACCCGCCGAATACTTTCTCCTTGGATTATTAATTATGATCTTTCTACTAGCCCTCTTTGCCTCGGAGAGTTTTCGTTCGGAGAAAGTTACTATTTTATAATATACAAAATATTCAACCCGGAGAACTTTCTCTATCGTCTGAAATCCGTCCCGAATGTACGTGACCTTGAAGCTTGGCCTGCACAACAACGGTTGGGAGGGATTCATTCAAACGGAAAAAAATCGGCTATCCGGGCTTCTGGAAAGCTAGGCTAATGTCGAGTTTTTAAGACCGGTGCCACAATGCCATCAACCCCGGCTTTCCACATACTCGGGCAAATAACAACGTAAGTAAGCGACTGCCGCTCGGCCTGCTTCGCGAACCATTTCATCGGTGATTTCGCCCTGCTCCCGGAAAGAATATCGAAAGACGGAATCAATCAAGGTCACCGCAATTCCCACCTTGCGGGCCGCGTCGGGCCAGGAAGGAAGTGCAAAACGATCCATCACTTGTCGGAGAGCCAGGCTAGCAATTTTGGAATCCAGTTCCTTGCCGATATGCATCGTCTCTTCGTTGCGAACTCCATAAACGACGCGCATCATTGCAGGATCCTCCCTAACGATAGCGATGGCTTCCGCAGCAAGAAAATACACGTAATCCTGCCAGCTCTCGAATTGCGACGTATCAACCTGGGAAAGCCTCTCCGCCACAAGTTCCGCGTGAACGAGCCTTAGGCCAAGATAGAGCGCACCCATATTCGGAAAAAAGTGATAGGCCGATGCCCTTGGAATGTCGGCATGCTCGCAAATTTTCGCAAACGTAAGGGACTCCGGCGGATGCTCTCGCAATAATTCTCTCAAAGCCTGAACCAGAGCCGCTCTTCGGCTACGACCTTGCGGACTCGTTTTAAAATCTCCTCCAGCCATGGGCTCGTCAGGAGATACGTCTTCTAATGATTTCGGCATTTCTATTTACCGACAAAAATCGACATTTAGATCGATTCAAGTCCGTTTTTACGAATTTAAAGCGAAAATTACTCGACAATAGTCGATCTATCCTTATTATAGACTCGACATTTGCCGAGTTTTCCTGAATAGGAAGGAGCAAAAAACATGAAGAATTTAGGATTCAAAGCCGTGCGCGACTCGGTCGTAACCGCCTCCAGGAAGCTAGCCGATCTCGGTTTTTTTGCCGGGATCGGAGGAAACTTGGCCGTGCGGGTCGACCCCGAACTTATGGCCGTTACTCCGTCCGCTTCCGACTATTACAGCATGAAAAATGAGGATATATGCATCGTCCGAATGAAAGATTTGAAGTTAGTGGAAGGCGATAAGCAGCCTACCACCGAAAGCGGGATGCACGCGGCCTTTTTGACTCTCAGACCGGATTTGCAAGTAAGCTTACACACGCACCAACCCCTGGCCAGCGCGGTTACTTTACTCGGAATTGACATGCCTATCGAAGGTGCGGAAGCACGTGCAAGTCTTGGAGCATCTTTACGCCTCGTTTCCTATGCGCCTTCCGGAACTATATTTCTAGTCAACGCGTTCAAGAAAAAAGTACGAAAGGATACGAACGGTTACCTCTTACGAAACCACGGCATAGTTTGCGGGGCAAAATCCATAGAGCAGGCGATCGAGAATGTTCTGCTAGCGGAAAAACAATCCGCACACTTCCTCCGTTCTCGTATAAAAAATAACGCCGGTGTCTCGGGAATTTCCCCTCTCGTTATTCGGCAGGCACTTTCAATCCTATAGATAGTTCGACTATCTACGTTTATAAAAATCCGACTTTCCGACTGGAGGATAGTGTGACCACGATCGTAAAAGAAAAAAAACAAACAGAGGAAATCATACCTCGAGCCGAGTATGCCATTTCAGAATGGCATAATACTACCGAGATCTTCGAGAGACTCAAAGTTCTATTAAAATCCCCGCTCAGACCGATTCGACGGGACAAGATGAACGGGGTGTTGGATTACTTCGATCAAAAATGCAAGCAATCTAGAAAGATTGCATCGGCGGCGGAAGCGGTGATCCCGGGCGGAGTGCAGCATAATCTCGCATTCAATTATCCTTTTCCACTCGCGATAGACCAGGCAAAGGGTGCCCACCTGCGTGATGTCGACGGAAACAAATATATCGACTTCCTCCAATCAGGCGGCCCCACCCTTCTGGGATCCAATTACGAACCCGTTCGGAAAAAAGTTATGGACCTACTCGATGAGTGCGGTCCTAGCACGGGATTGTTACACGAATACGAGGTAAAACTTGCCGAGATAATCTGTAAGAATATGCCCGGAATTGAAATGTTCAGAATGCTAGGTTCCGGAACCGAAGCGGTCATGGGAGCGATCCGCCTTGCAAGGACCTATACGGGAAAGCGCCATGTTATCAAAATCGGAGGCGGTTACCACGGATGGAGCGATTCGATGGTATATGGGATGCGGATTCCCGGAACCGGTCGCCGCGAAGCGGCGGGAATTCCCAAAGGTGCGACGGCTTCTACCGAAGAAAGCTTCCCCAACGACCTAGGAGCAATTCGTCGAAAGCTCTGGTTAAATCGGCTGAGAGGAGGGACCGCTGCCGTGATCGTAGAACCTCTGGGCCCCGAGAGCGGAACACGTCCGGTTCATTTCGAATACAACCGACAATTGCGGGAGATCTGCGATTCATTCGGAACATTACTGATTTTTGATGAGGTAGTTACCGGTTTTCGGATCGGCTTAGGTGGAGCCCAAGGCTTCTTCGGCGTTCGACCGGACCTGACCGTCTTCGGAAAATGCCTGACAGGCGGGTATCCCATGGCCGGCGGAATCGGAGGACGTAAGGAAATCATGATGTTACTTGCCGGAGGAATCAGTGCGACCGGCAAACGAGCATTTGTCGGCGGCACTCTATCGGCCAACCCGTTATCCTGCGCTGCCGGTTATTTTTCCATACAGGAAATGGAGCGCACAAACGCCGCAGTCAAGGCCGGTCGGGCCGGTGATCGTCTTTGTAAAGGATTGCAAGAGATAATCGATCGAATGGGATTGCCATACGTCGCGTACAACCAAGGCTCTATCGTTCATCTACAAACTTCGGGAGTACTTCTCATGTCTCTTCGAAATCCATTGAAAGTTCTAAGAGAAGCCAAGGAGCGCAAACACCTCATGGAAGAGATGGGAGCCGCTTATTCCGCCCACGGCATGATCACATTAGCCGGAAGCAGAATGTACACCAGCATGGCGGATACGGATGATATCATCGACGAGGCTCTCAATAGATTCGAATCCGTCTTCCGGCTTACCTAATAGTATAAAATCAGGAAACGAATGATGAAATCCGTAACGGCAAAGAAAAAATCCAAACGAGAACACGAATCTACCGATCAGAAAGACTTAAAGAATTTATGGCATAGGTTGGAAACGAAGGGTCTCTTGCAAACCGAAGACGCAAGTCTATCGTTCCGGCTCCCCGGACAACAGCCTCCGGCCTTTCTACTCATCGATAGAAAAAAAGGGAAAGGAGCGGAGGTAAATCGATTCACCGTTCATGACCCGGCCGCGTCGATCAATGCTGTCGCTGTCGATTCGGAAAGATCAGCGTTGATTCACTTTCATGCAAGCATATACAGGCATAGGTCTGATATCGGAGCGATCGCCTGCTTTCAGCCTATTTGGGGATCGCTTCTAAAAACGCTCAAGGACCCGCTTCCCCTTGTTTTTGACGAGCAATGCCGTCAACTCGGTGCTCCCGTCGTTCAAATGAATCGATCTTCGGACGGTTCCGCCATCGCCGATTCGGTTTTACTCGGCGGAGCGAACGCTTTCCTGAATCGAGACGGTGTTGTGATAACAAGCGTAACCCGCGAGAAAGCGATCTATAACTGCGAGTTGATAGAAAAATGCGCCAAGGCATTCTTATTAGCTTACGCAACCGGCGGAAAGATTCGTCGCATCCCATGGTTCGTCCGTTGGATCGCAAAAAATCGACTCATAAAAGACGAGCGTAGAGCCGCAGCCTCCTATGCATTAGGCCAGGCCCCGACCGGTTTTACCGCATACTGACCGGACCGGGTAAATATGGATTATAAAAACAAAACAATTTTAATAACGGGTGCATCCTCCGGTATCGGCAGAGCGCTTGCCGTCCGTCTCGCCGATTTTTCGAATAATATCGTCGTTACCGCAAGACGGGGCGACCTTCTCAAAGATCTTCAGCGAGACATCGAATCCAAGGGCAGTAAATGTCTTTTTTTCGTCGGAGATGCTACGGATCCCGAGCATGCGGATCTGGTCGTTTCCGAAACGATAAACGCATTCGGGAAAATTGATATTGCCGTTCTGAACGTAGGAGCCGGCCCCGCTTCCAATACGATCAAAGATTCCAGGGAAATCATTCTAGGAAAGATGAGGACCAATTACGATAGTTTAATAAACTTTTTCGTTCCCGTCCTTGCAACAATGAAATTTCGGACCGCGCCTTGCATGATTGCACACGTCAATTCCCTAGCGACTTATTTCGGAATTCCCATGCAGGGAGATTATACGGCGGCAAAAGCGGCCGGGAGAATCTTTTTAGATACCGCGAGAATGGAATTAAAGCACTTCGGTTTTAAACAGATTCGTATCCAAACGATCCATCCGGGCTTCGTGGCTACCCACGCCGTTAAAGACGATGGAATTCCCGCGCCGAACGAAATCAGCGAAGAAGAGGCAGTGAAATACATACTGAAAGGATTCCGTTCCGAAATTCGAGAGAATCGTTTTCCCCTTGGAACTGCAATAGCGGTCCGAATCGGACGGATCGCGCCCGTATGGCTGAGAACCAAAATCTTATTGTCCGAGGCGGCAACCGAATATTAAGCGAACAGACATTCTTGACTCGTTCGTCCGCAGATCTTTCCAAGAAAGAGGGGTCTAAGGAAGGCAATCATTGAAGGCTCTAAATGAAAGAAAAAGGAAGCACAAAAAAAGAAATAGGCTTCCTCAGGCGGAACGAATAGTATCCATCCTCCAAGCGGCTCTGCCTTTATTTGCGCAGGAAGGTTTAGAGGGAACCAGGACGAGTTCATTATGTAAATCCGCCGGCATTTCGGTAGGACTTATTTATAGGTATTTTCCAAGTAAGCAGGAATTGTTCGCGGAAGTCTTGGAATACTGCCTAAAGCTATCCAATGACCCCTTTAGAACCGCCGTTTCCGATTTAGAGCCGGGATCCGACGCGATTGCATTTCTAATTAACGCTTTTATAACGGATATTTTTTTAAAGCATAAAAACGAAGAAATCGAACTCGCTCAAAAATTAATTTTAAGAAACATGAGTGCAGACGGAAAATTCGCAAAAAAATATATTCGAAAAAAATTAAGAAGCCTTTTTCCAATAATAAAAACTTCCATAGAAGTATGTATAAAAAATAAGGAACTTCCGGCGAATCGATCTTGGAAAAATTGGAGGGACGTAACTTGGATCATTCGTCATCTGTTGATCGTATTTTCCTTCTTTCCTTTTTCGTTCCCCAAGCAAAAATTATATTCGGAAAGAATCGAATCGCTTCGATTCGAATCCGTTCGATTCTGTCTCTTAGCGGTGGGATTTTCCCCCGAAGCAACCGAGATTCTTGTAAAAAAAGTAGCTAAACAATCCGTATTAGTAATTTAAGAATATTCTAAAATATCTTTTTCATAGAACGAACTACATTAACGATAAAATGAGAAAGCGATGGGGAGAATTTCGATTTTCCCTTGATTCCCGCCATTAACGCGCATTTCATACCCGACGGTTATGCAGCGACTCAAAGGGCGACAAACAGACGGATCAGCACCGAGAGAGTAGGAAGGTATCGATTTTCGGGGTGATATCAAGTTTGACGATTTTTACGAGCAGCAATAGAACAAGTAAAAAGAGAAACAATATGGAAGAATCAAAAAACAAAGCCGAGAATACGACTTCATCCAATGATACGATCCCGATGGTGATAGGAATCGGCGGAATTTTCTTTTTTTCCGACAATCCAAAAGAAATCAAAGATTGGTATGCCAAGAATTTAGGACTCGAGGTCAATGACTGGGGCTCGACCTTCGAATCTAGAAATATAAAACAACCCGACGAAATAAATTCTCTCCAGTGGAGTCCTTTCGAGACCGGAAGCGAATACTTTGCACCGTCAAAAAAGGAATTTATGATTAATTATAGAGTCCAGAATATCGAGGGACTCGTGAAAAAGCTAAGAGAAAACGGAGTGACTATCGTAGATGAAATTAAAGACTCCGAATACGGGAAATTCGTTCATATTATGGACTCCGAAGGAAATAAGTTGGAACTTTGGGAACCCTGAGATATATTTTTAGAAATGAAAGACAGGAACAAAAAAGAAAGATCATCCGTTTCTTTTCGGAGCGTCCCGAAAAGAAACGGTAAGCGCGGGGTGCGCTACCTTTAAATTCCGAAATAGATTCTTCCCATTCCCGATTTCTTTCTGTCTTGGATCGCGTCGCCTTTCGTTCAGAGGACAGACGCGTTCGCTTCGCTCACGCTAGACAGAAGCTGCGACTGCTTCGCATCCCGTTGCTGCGGGGAGAGATTATTTTCGTTATATCTGCACTTTCAAGTACCACTTTATTTTTTGCAAGGGTCAAGTAATTCAAGGAAAGGCTCCTCGCCAATGGATATTCCGACGAAAAATTTTCATAACGGGAAAACTCTTTCGGAGTAATAGAATAGAATTGAATTTTCAAAGCTTACTGCTTGGCGACATCGAGAGCCTTATTGGAAATTTTATTTTTGCGAAACTTTCAGGACGCAATCGAATCGGATCGCATACGTTATTATAAAACGATCGAATTTTCTCTTACTTTTTTGTTGTCGTTTTAAGGTCTTGAATAAACAGTGATCTCACGCTTTAGGGTGGAAGCAGGGTGAAATTCCCGCACTGTCCCGCAACTGTAATCGAAGAAATACCGTTTTATCGGTATTTACTTCGTAAGTCAGGTCTTCCCTACGAAATCGATACTTCGAGGTTTAAGTGATTTCGTATCTTGTATCCGCATAATGCGATTACGAGGGGTCCCCAAAAGCATATGCTTAAGGACCCTGGTGATTTGCATTCAATGAATTCAACTTTTCGTTTTTCTACGATCCTAGTTGATTAGACTAAGTTTCGGCTTCGTCTTTCTTCATCCATCCATATGCAAAGTTATCTTGGTTTCTTTCTAACGAGGGTTTGCCATTGGATAAACTTCCATGCTCCATATTTTTCAAACTGCATCTTGCATTTCTTATAATGCTTTTTCTCTCAACGGGATCGAACGCGGAAGAAAATGATCAAGGAGAAACAACATCAAATCAAAACAAGCGTACTTATTCGTTCGGTGATGCGATAGAAATTAGGGATAAAAAGGCCGAACGTTCCGTAAGCGAAGGAAGAATTAGCGGGGCGGCTTTACGAAGGCGTCCGATCCAGTCAACGGGAGAAATTGCGGAAGCGATCCCCGGTGTCCTCGTGACCCAGCATAGCGGAGGCGGAAAGGCCAATCAATATTATCTGAGGGGATTCGATTTGGATCATGGCACGGATATCGCTGCCAGCCTAGATGGGGTTCCGATCAATATGCCGACTCATGCTCACGGACAAGGGTACACCGATTTAAACTTTATTATTCCCGAGTTAATTCATGATGTTCATTATAAAAAAGGAGTGTATTACGCCGAAGAGGGGGATTTTTCCTCCGCCGGAGCTATGAATATTTCCTATTCCAAGAGTCTGCAAAAAAACTTATATTCCATAGAAGCAGGAAGCCTAGGATACGAACGAATCTTTATCGCAGAATCCAAAAAGCTTGGAAAAGGAACCATTCTTTTCGGAACGGAATATTCTTCGTATAAAGGCGCTTGGACAATTCCGGACCGTTACCAAAAATTGAATTCGGTTCTTTCCTACAGCGTAGGAGATGAGGAACAAGGAATGTCGATTACCGCAATGGGCTATAAAGGCGCCTGGCATGCAACGAACCAAATACCGCAAAGAGCTGTAAAAAAAGGAAGATCTTGGCTCGACCCGAATAATGACGGACTCAATCCATATGATCCGGTTGATCCGACCGACGGGGGGTTAACACACCGAGCTAGCGCGACATTCGAGGGGCATAAAAGAAATTCACATTCGGAAGCTAAGATCATTTTATACGGAGTTTATTATGATTTAGGTCTCTATTCGGATTACACTTTCTTTATGGTCGACCATGATCGCGGAGACCAAGTGGAGCAAGTCGACCAAAGAACGATTTCCGGCATGAAAGGCCATTATAAACTCAAATCGAATATATTTTCGTTTAAAATGGAAAATACATTCGGGTTTCAAGTTAGGCGCGATTTCATTCATAATAGTCTATATCATACTGAGTCAAGATCGAGATTGGATACGGAATCCAATAAAAGAATTTTGGAAACGTCATTATCGCCGACCTACGAAAATAGGATCCAATGGATTTCTAAAATCGTAAGCATTATCGGGATGAGAAGCGATACGTATTACATGAATGTAACTGATGCTATGTCGTACGCGTCCGCCGGGAAGACTGCGAATATAGTAAGCCCTAAAGTTTCTTGGATATTCGGACCTTGGGCGAATACCGAGTTTTTCGTAAACTACGGATTCGGATTTCATAGTAACGACGCAAAAGGCATCCTAGTTAAGCCAAGCCCGGTTACTCCGTTAGTTCGAACCAAGGGAGGCGAAGCCGGGATGAGAACGACTCCGGTTAAGCAGATCGTGCTTAACGTTGCATACTGGTTTTTGGACGTAAATTCTGAATTAGTGTTTAACGGAGATTCGGGAAGTACGGACCCTAGCGGTCGCAGTATTAGAAAAGGAATCGAATTGTCTCTGTCCTACAAGTTGAATTCTTGGCTAAATTTTGACGAAGATCTTTCATATTCGAGCGCCAGATACACGAACGGCGGGTTTTTAGGTAGAGACGGAGATTATGTTCCTCAGGCGATTCATTCCGCTTTCTCTTCCGGACTCAGTGTCGCTGATTTGGATGGGTTCTTCGGAGCTATTAGAGTTCGCTATTTTGGACCGCGACCGTTAGTTCAGAATAATTCAGTAAGATCGACTCCTTCCACATTCTGGAATATAAAAATAGGCAAGAAACTATCGGAGAATTTAAATCTTTCCCTCGATATATTCAATATATTTAATTCGCACGCCCCTCAGGTTCAATACTACTATGCGACTCGTTTAAAAAACGAGGATCCGGGTCCTGATGATGGCGGATATAACGACACCTTGACTCATCCCTCAGCCCCTAGGAATTTCAGGGTTTCCATCTCCGGCACGTTTTAACATTCACTCAAAATTACGGTAGGTCGGATAATTTCCATTCGAAGTCGATCTCGATATCCGGATATACCCCCGCCCATTTTGAATTAAGCGTAAAAACAAGACTATAATTCAGTTGGTACGGAATATTCAGGATGTTATCCTATCTTAAATTTTTAGTCCGGAAATCGATTACTTCCAATCCAATGGTAATGTTTTAGTATACATGTACGGAAGTTGCACCTATTGCTATCGATAAGATTCGGGATGATTCGTAGAATTATGGGCGAAAAACAAGAACCGGTCGGTTAATCGATCCATTGTTATTTTCTAATCGCGAAGGTAATTCACTCGAAACTGTTTTCTAATATTTCGTTCAACTTCTTTTTCATTTCGGTTAATACTATTAATAAATGCTTTAGGCGTTTCCGTCTCAGGATCATGACGAGCACTCCAGCGAATGATCTCAAAAAATATCGGAATAAGATCCAGACATTTGGAAGTAGGATAGTATACGAATCTTTTCGAGTTCCGGGGATCTTGACTCTTATACAAAAGGCCCGTTTGCTCAAGATACAGTAGGCGCGACGCTAATATGTTCGTCGAAATGGATTCTTCCGATTCCAAAAATTCGTTATAATATCTCTTATTCTTAAAAAGAATATCCCGCAAAATAAGAGGCGACCATCGATCAAAGAAAATATCCGACGCGAAGGCGATGGGACAATGGGAATTATGTTTTCCGGTCATGCCCATAGATAAAATATTACTTGCAAAATACAAGTATAAATATAGCTTGCTTTTCACAAGTAATCCCAAGGAGGATTCGAATGAAAAACTATGTCCTGGCGGTTTTTAGTTATCTTGTACCCACATTCATTCTCGGTGTAATCTGGCACTTTGTCTTTTTTAACGAGTTGTATGAATCCTTTGGAATCTATAATAGGAGGGACCCTATAATTCCCCTAGGGTTCGGATCGATGCTAATCCAAGGACTAATTCTCGCCTATCTGTATCCTTTTTATTACAAGGATGGAGAAAATTCGATTAAGCGCGGGATTCAATTCGGTTTGATTGCAGGGGTATTTTTATACTCCGTTTCTACCATTGCAAACGCGGCAAAAATCCAAGTTAATTTTATGACTGAGTGGTTCACCGTCCAAGCCGCTTTTCATATTATTCAATTCGTAATCGCCGGCTCTCTTATCGGCTTATCTTACGGAGAAAAGGTTAGCAATATCGCAAAATCCTGAATGGAATTGGGCTTCGCGATAGGCGCCGTTACGTCAATGACATTCGAATTCTGACGGGTGCCTGCGCGAATCTTTTCTTGAAGATATAGATCGTAAATTGCTGCTTGAAATTTTAAGTGCTTTACCCTTCCCGATTCGTTTTAAGAAGAACATTTCCAATAATCGAGCTTGAGCAAGGAGAAGATATCGTTTCAGAAGGTTCATCAATAAACGAATCATCATAGCCGAGAAAATAAAATAGCCAAGTGAGTTCAGATCGGCGCCAAGACCTGGACGGTCGAATCTCTCTTAGGCATGATTGAGATCTAAGTAAACTGATCGACACTCGCGGAAAAATTGTCATAAGCATTAAGCAGGCATCCGGACCGAATCTTCATTTTAAAAAAAAAGTTGCAACGAAGTGTCCAAAACGGTACTCCACACGCGTCATAGGTTATCGGTTTAGTCGACCGATACTACAAGGCAGGAGGCCCTGTATGCCAAATCAGAAGTATTTATGTATCCAAAGGGGACAATCCGGAAAAGTCGATAAGCCGTCTCCGGCAGAAATGGAGGAAATGTATGCCATATTCAACACCTGGAAAGAAAAGTTCCGGGATAATATCGTCGATATGGGCGGGAGACTGAAGGGAGGAAAAATTGTAACCTCGGACGGAGTTACCGACGGGCCCTTTACGGAGACGAAGGAAATGATCGGTGGCTATATGATTATCTCTGCTAAAAGTTTGGAAGAAGCGATAGAGGTAGCTCGTCAATGTCCGGGAGTGGTAAGACCTGGATCAAGCGTTGAGGTTAGAGAGATCAACGTACCTTGACGCCTCCAAAACTGGTGGAGCACTTCTTCCGACATGAGTATGGTAGACTCGTTGCCATGCTATCACGTCGCGTTGGAGTGCAACATATCGAAGACGTCGAGGATATAGTTCAGTCTTCGTTAATTACTGCGCTCGAAACATGGATAATAACGGGCTTGCCGGATAATCCCTCGGCCTGGCTTTATCGAGTAGCGTACAATAAGCTGATGGGAGAATTGCGACAGCAAACGACCCGCCTACGAATTTTGAAACAAAATGCGAAGGAAGAAATCTCAGGTCCCGATAACGATCAAGAGATATTTTTAGAGAGGGAAGTACGAGATGACTTATTGTTAATGCTATTTGTCTCCTGTAACGAAATGATTCCCTTGGAGTCGCAGCTTGTGTTGGCTCTAAAAACTCTTTGCGGTTTTAGTATACGAGAGATTGCACTTCGATTATTTACGAGTGAGGCAAATATATATAAGCGTCTCGGTCGAGCTCGAAGCTGCTTGCGAAAACTTCCGCCTTACACCGGAGAACTTACCGCCGCGCAGTACTCCTCGCGACTTCCGAGCGTAAACAAAGTATTGTATCTTTTATTTACGGAAGGCTACCTTTCTTCTCATGCTTTCCAGCCGATCCGAAAGGAACTTTGCGATGAAGCGATACGACTTACGACTCTCCTTGCGGAACATTCAATAGGTCAGAATTCGGAAACATTTGCTTTATTAGCCTTAATGCATTTACAGTCGGCACGAATGCCGGCTCGTCAGGATGAATCCGGAGGCTTGCTTTTGCTGGAGGAGCAGAACAGAAATCTTTGGGATCAACGAGGAATTTTGATCGGGTTAGAATGGTTAGCCAAATCCGCAAACGGAGATAAGTTTACTAAGTATCACGCGGAAGCGGGGATCGCGGCGGAACACTGTCTAGCTCCCTCGTTTCGGGAAATTCGCTGGGAAAGGATCGTTGAATACTATTTGATATTGGAAAAAATCGCCCCCTCGGCGCTTCAAAAGTTGAATTACGCAGTTGCCGTGGCGGAATTGGAAGGTCCGGCCGAGGGACTCGCAATTCTTGACGGTTTTGAACCGCCGTCTCGGTTATCGAGTTCTTATATTTGGTCTGCGGTTCTTGCAGACTTGCACCGGAGATGCGGAAATATCGAGATGACAAATTTTTATAGAGATGCGGCGTTTGAGGCTGCCCTCTCTCCGCCTGTGAAGGAACTTTTACGAAGACGGCTCGGGTCCGGGGATATCAGTTAATCGTTAAGTTTTAAAGTGCACCATTCCCCCCGCTTCGATCTCCGCTTGGTTTTGCCACTCTATTACTGTTTTCGAGATTGGCCTTTCGGGATTATCTGAGGTTCTAAACTTCCGTTTCTATCGCCGGGGATTTCCAACTCTATTGACCCAAAGTCTCCTTTGCTGGTCGTGAGCGGAGATTTTGTAGGTAAGTTGCGCGGTTGCACCTTCGGTTTGCGATTGACTTCTTTTCAATATTTAAAATCGAGAATGCCATGTATAGAAATTTAATTTACCGGGTAATATACAAATGGAGTTCGCTTATGCAAGTGTCATTATATTTTTTACCCTTATAAACTTCGTTAATTATGAATTTGCCGACCAATTGAACGCCTCCAGACTTTTCTTTATTTTTCGTTTTCATCTTTAACTGGAATGGGATAATTTTGCTTTGCTTAATAGGCTTATCCTCAAATTCAAAAACCAATTCCTCCGAGAAAATAGGACCTTTCGCAATGTAAGCCCCTATTTTCGAATCCTGAGATACCCCGATGGCAGCCTCATAGATTCTTAATGTAGCCTTTTTGATCCGATTATTTGCCTGGAACAATTCCGGATGTTCGCCATATCCATTATATATCTTTAATGTTAAATCAAATCGAACACTCTCCATATCCGGATAACTTTCATTAGCTTGTGTTTCACCTGCAATAAATATATATTCATCTTTTGGCCCCTTGTCGGTACACCAAGCCGTCTTTTCGTCGTTATCGCTCAAATACCTTATATCGAATTTTCCTTCAGGTTCGGTGCTTTGCAAAGTAGAACTAGCGTATCCGAACGGAGTTTTGCCGAAATTATTCTTTATCCAAGCGATATCTTGTTCGTTAATTGCATTTCCCGAAAGAAAAGGAACAATCGAATATACTAATGTCGATAACGCCAGTATCGCTATTTTATGAATATGAGTCTTTTCCCGACAGCCGGTTACCGGTATAAAAAATCCCGTTTTCAGTCGCGTAAGGAGCAGATGGAGTCTTTGAGCCACGGTCAACTTAAACGCTCGTCTGTTAATTCGGATTTCTGATGCGATTTAGTTTCCTGCCGGTTCATTCGATATCCAACCTTTTGCATGATAGTTCTATCTCCATTGATATCAGGGCATTCACCGGTTAAACTTCCTACTCGTTTTCGCCTGCCTAGTATTTCCATAATTATGATTTAATCCCATGTTGGTTTGACCGCCAGCACTTACGAAAGCATTCAACCCGAAGTTATTATTGTCAATTTTTTAAAGGCTCATGCCCCCGATTACCGAACGACTTCCGTTTGAAGTATTATAGTTAAACCCTAAGTAGCTTCCAATCGTATTCGGCAAATTCCCATTGATGGTTATACTTAGACCGCTTCCAGGCGTGAAGCAACGCCTTCGGAAGTGTTTATTTTTGATCCTACCGAAGATGAACTGGACGTTGAAGAACGGCGTTTATTAATAATGTTGCATTTTCCAAGAAGCCGAGTATACTCAACTTGTTTGCGGGCGGTAAGGAGACAGAACACTCATTACGGGAAGCCCTTCTTTTGCAAAATGGAAAAGTTACATCTTCTCAATGCTAACAGCTTCATAGCCGATTGAATTAAAATAAAATATTACAGTTTCCCAAGCCCTTTCGTTTAAATAACCATATCTTCCAGATTGACCGTTTATATAAACACGTCTTGGAAATTCGAACCATAGTTCTCCTCCAGCTATAGCTTTACCTCCTGCCGTAATATTTGTATGTTTAATCGTTTTCGGACCAATTTTTTCTAAGACTATAAATAAGCATTTTGAAGTTAGAACCCAAAGGTACCGATGGTCTAATGGGGGATTGCTCGGATCAAAATTTAATACAGTATAAGGACTCGGAGGCAATCCGTTGTCAGTGGCATTGTAAAGAAACTCCGTTTCAACAAGCAATTTTTCATTTTCAGGGATATCTTCAATGTCTCTACCTTGCACTAATTTTCTGCGTTCATACGGGAAGAGATCCAAGCCTAAAATATCTAGTATTTCCTTACTAGGTGCAGGCATATGTCTATTGTTTTATAACTGTATATACTCGTTCCAAGGCTTCATTCAAAATATTTATACCGTAATTCTCTAAAGCACGTATTCCAGGAACTCTCACATATCCATCAGAAGATTTTTCTAATTTAGAAGGATCTATTGAAGATAAAATTGACTTTGAATAATTGAAATAATAATCCCAGTTCGATTCTTTGAATAATTCCCGAACGACATCTTCGCTAATTATCGGCTCTTGTATTAACTTTTTTTTAATGACCTCTGATCCAAGGACATTTTTCAGCTTCGAGAGTTCATCTGCATTTTTGACGTACTTAGAGGGCTTGAAAGTTATCTCCAAGCCAAGATATGAAACTTTTATAGGATTATCCTTATCTAGGAACTGGAACGACGGTATCGGGTTCCCAATAACGTATGAGAATTGATTTCGGCTTTCACCAGAATACTGATTCCCTAATTTTTTCGATTCCTTTAAAATATTTCCTGATTTCAAAGCTGCATTAATTAACGACGGAATTGGTTGAGAAGAACTAAAATCTCCAAAGGTTCTTTGACTCATGTTCTTTTATTTTAGAAATTATTTTAAAATAATTTCTAAAATATCCTCCTGTAAAACTAATACGGAACTATCCAATAATTCTTGGACCGTCTTTGCATCAGGTAATTGCACCGGAATTTGATTCCATGGTAAATCCTGAAGGACTGCAATGAAAATGGAATTTTTTTTCCCGAACCGTGGTTGCAATTGAAAATGAAATTTTCTATTTCCATCGACGATAAGTTCAAAATCAATTATTTTCGCTTCGGATATCTTTATTTTATCGTTAGTCTTAACATTTTTTATAATAAATTTCTCGGCTAACCAAATGCCCCCATCGATTTCTAAATCATTGAATTCATGTTCCGAATACAATGCAACATTTGAAAAACCCAATCCGAACCCGCCGTGAGTTACGTAATTAAATTCTGATTTTATTTTTTCGAATGTATTCGAAACCGATAAACTAGTATAACCGGTAACTCTAATCCCAACTGAGTTTAATAAAACCTCAGGGAACGGCAATATCCCAGTATTTTGGAATATTTTAAGTCCTTCATCGGTGGTTACAGCTTGTGTTCTCTCTGGATCATTAAATAGATTCTTGTAGAATTTCGACTCTAAGACAGGAATTTGAGAATAAACACTTAGCCAAGATCCGGCAAAGGAATAAGAAATTACATTCGTTGAAATCACAGCTCTATTCCAGTATTATTAGACCGACAATTACGAATAAATCGGACCCTAACTCTATATTCGGTTTCTTGACCCTTTTTGCCAACGATTTCTCGACATTATTGATTGATGGAGACTAAGATAGAAACACAATAGGTAAACCTTTATTATGTAGTTTCGGTTTTAATACGACATTATGAGCATTATGGCTAGTGATTTAGCAGGCTCTTTGGGCGAATTGGTCAACCAGGCTTAGAAATCTCTAATAGCCTAGTACTTATCCCTGTTTGCCTAAATGATTCCTTCCCGGTAAACGATTTCTCGGGCAGTTTTTCCTTTTCTCCCCCCGACAATCTCCAACCACTCCCTGAATTCTTTCGACTGATTGTTTCCTCGGAAGAAAGGGCCCTCCGAAACTTTCAGGACACTATCAGGCGAGACAATTGCGTGAGTAAAGATTGCGAGCCTCAGGATGGGTTTCGAACTCCGCTTGGTTTTGCCCGTAGTGGCAGGAAGACTCCGAATTATTTAGGGAGAGTAACGGTTATCCAATCTAAAAACTTGGATTTCAGAAATTCATCGATCGGACCGGAAAACTGATGATAGCCTAGGAAAATCATCCAATAAACCAAGGTGAACCCGAATAAAATTTTCGCGGTCGAGTTAGCCAAAAAGGGCGATGCCGAATAGAACATTCTAAATACTGCAATCGGCCAAAAGAAAAGTAGGAAAAAATAAAAGGCGCGGGGGAGTCCGTAAAGCCAGCTTAAAATTTCGGTGGGATACGATTTTGTTAAACGATCATAAGATTCTTTTAATTCCGGGAAGAACTGAAAAAAATAAAATACGAATACGAAAAAAGTCGCCACCTTCCAGATTACTTCTATGTCGTTCCGAATTAAAACTAAGGTAAGCCCGATGAACCAGAGTAAAAATAACGGGAATACGATCTGCTCTAAGAGGCCTGCGGAAGCTGTTTGAGCGAGAAAGATCATTTCTGTCTCCGGATTTTATTTATTTTGGGTAATTTTCCGGAAGCCCAATCCAAGCATTGAAGCAAACTTTCCGGATCTGCTAATCCTTTTCCGGCGATGTCGAAGGCGGTTCCGTGGTCGGGAGAAACTCGTAAAAAATCCAATCCCAGAGTCATATTCACCCCGTATTTACCTTCCCACATTTTAAACGGTATCAGTCCCTGATCATGATAACAAGAAAGAAACAACGAAAAGCGGCGTCGATTCTGCTCGGTAAACGCCGCATCGGCGGAGATCGGTCCTACCACATTCAGTCCCGACTTCTTGAAAGAGGAAATCATAGGTTCTAAAATGGATTTTTCCTCGGTTCCGATTTGTCCACCTTCTCCCGCATGAGGATTCAATCCTAAAAATGCGATCTCCTTCCGCTTTTCTAAAGGAGCGGAACGGATGGCGGCGATTAAACTCGGCACATGTATTTTTTTCAAGTAGAAAGGAACCTTTATTAAAGGAACATGAGTGGTCAAGGTTAGTACGTTCAACTCACGCCCAGCCATCAACATGTACGTTTTACGATCGTAGGAATCCGCAAGCGTCTCGGTATGACCTCGGAAACCCTTTACTCCCGAACGCAAAACCCATTCCTTGCTCAAAGGCAGCGTGACCAAATTTCCCCCGAAACGTTTTTGTAATTGGATGGCTGCCAGGAGAGACGAATAGGCAGCCTTTCCGGATTCGATCGAAGGCTTACCTACAGTTAGACGTGCTTCTTCCCTGGGAGTCAAGGCTAGAGTATTCCATGTATAGAGTCCAGGCCGAGAAATCGCCGCCGGATCTTCAACGGATGTCCAGCCTTTCTTGGGGGATTTTGTCTGAGATCGAATTAGAAGAATGAAAACATCCTTGGACAAGGACTTGACTCTCGAATAGGAATGCTCTAAGAGATCAGGCCCGATCCCGCAGGGATCTCCTTCAGTGATAAGGATGCGATCCAAGGCCTTTTGAACGGAAGATTACGCTTCCTTGCCGGTTTGCTTTCCGAAAAGTTTTTCGAGGCTGAGAGAATCCTTAGAATACTCCAACTCGATTCTTTCCTTATTCGAATGCTTTAGATCGCTGGAGATCATGCAACGTCCCTCCAGGGTCACTCCGTTTTGGATGATTAATTCCGGAGTCCGAATATCGCCTAGAATCAAACTTGTAGGAAGAAGCATGACTCGATTTCGAGCAGTGATATTCCCGATCACGATACCTTCCACGATAACACTGGCAGCGGTGATATTCGTTTTTACCTTACCGGAAACACCGATATACAACTGTTCCGCTTGAAGAGACTTGCCTTCGAACTTTCCATCGATCTTCAAGGATCCGTTAATGAAGAATTTCCCGCTAAAGTAGGAATTTTCGCCGATCGTGGAATTGGTGACTTCGGAAGAGTTCTTAACAAGTGCCATGAATTTTAAATCCTATAGATTTCGAATCGGGTTCTGTAATCCGGTGTATGCACAAAGTATAGCCCCTGCCGCTTCGGGAAAGGAATTTTTAGAGATAGCGGGGGGTTTTTTCTCGTCGGCAAAAACTTCCCGACCTCAGGCTTCGAGAGCCGGACCGGGACTCCTTTAAGTCAGTGCTTCAAATTCGGCACATTGATTCGGTCCAGGACCTCCGCCGTAAAGTCGCGGAATTCTTCCACTGCTTTGGGAATAGGAAGGCCTTCCAATTCGGTGGCCTTTTCAAAACGCGGATTAAACGTGATCTTCTCCTCAACGTTCATGATGATTCCCCCGCCCGCCTTGAGTCCGTCCAGGACCTTATTCAGAAATTCGTTGAACTTTTGAAACATCTCGAACGCTTCCGCTATGAAAATTCGAGTTTGCTTGTTCTTCATTCGGCTAAGCTGTTCCCTGAATTCCTGCTTTTCGGCGGCCTGGTATTCCTCGATGGTTTCCGTCAAAACCTTGATATTTCTGCGGATGTTTTCCATATGCTTAACGACTCCGTCCTTTTCGTTTCCGTGAGAAAAGTCGAAGCGAATATGCATTTCATTCAGAATCGGTAGATATTCCCGATCCAGAACGTTGATCCAGGTTCCGATCTGATTGACTTCGGAATCGTTCGAATTCGGAGAAATTTTCATGACCGGATATTTCGCCAAAATTCGACCGGCCGCGTCCGGATTTTCCCGGAAGAGTCGGATTTGTTCGGCAGCCGTTTCCAAATTGTCGGGAATTCCTTCCGGAGAAATTTCCCGCATGCGGTTTCGATATTTATCAAGATCCCGACTCACCCGATATCTCTGTTCGTCGTTTTTGGAAAGCTTTAGAATCTTTTCCAGTTGGTTGATCATCTTTTGATGACGTTGCAACTCTAAAATCTGCTCTTGCGTTATTGCCGCCATAGTGGGAATTTTATTTTAGCCGATTCCGATACCGAAAGCAAGAAGTTTACGCGCTTAATCGGATCTCTTCTTGTATCGTTCCAAGACGAGCCGTAAAAAGTCCGAATCCGGAAATTTATAGACCAAAGATTCCAGCAGCTTTATTCCCTCTTCTCCCTCGCCGGTTTCCAAAAGCGCGATCGCCTTCAGATAAATCATTTCCGGAGAATATTGAAAGCGTCCCGTACGAACCGATCGCTCGCGAAAGGCCTCGAATTTTCTTTCCTTGAATTCTTTTACGGCCACGGCTCGATGAATCAAATACGAATCCGGATACTCCCGTTCTATATCCACCAGATCCGAGTCTAGACGAGATGCCGCAGTGGAATTCCAGAGAACCAAAAGTTCGAAAGGTCTAAGGGTATGTACGAGTTGCTTTTCCCTCAAAATTTCGTACCGTTCGAAAAGACTTTCGTCTCCGGCGCCTAGAATGGATTCCCTCAGAGTGTCCGAGAGTTCTTCCCTACCGTTTTTTCGTTTCTCCGACCGAATCCATGATTTTTGTTCATCCTTCGATTTGAATTTCTTCAGGAGAAAAAACCGATCCCAAATCGAATGCCTCGTCTCGTAGTCCCTAAGAAAAAGGTCTTTTTCCTCGGCATTCAACTCGTTCCATCGACGCACTACGATCGCATCCAAAACTTTTATCGTACGCAAACCGATCTGATTGAATCGAAAATAATGATATGCTAATCCTACCAAAGACGGCTCTTTTCCCGAGACGGTCAGATCGTACAATAGAAATTTTTGGGATTCGTCCAAATTCGCTTTTTTATGGGAAAGCGCCAGTTTTTCCCGTAGGCCAAAATCGATCGGAATCGCCGTCTTTTCCGAAACGGAGTCCGAAAATCCCAGAAAAAAAAGTAGGATCCTGCCTTCCTGCGCTTCAGGAAGATCTTCGGGGAAGGAATTCAATAATTTCTTATACTCGTCCAGGCGTTCTTCGCAAAGCAGGAATGCGGAACACAGCGAGAAAAGTTCGCTATCCCAAACCACATGGCCTTCTAGTTCCTCTAAAAGCTCTTCGAAGAATAAACGTAGGAGCCTTTCCTCTCTTTCGGTGATTCCGTCTTCCCGAATCCAATCCGTTCGGGGAGAAAGGAAGGTAAACCGACCGAATAAGTCGGAACGAAAACAATCCAAGGGTTTTAAGTGAGTCAGAATACTACCGTTGTAGTTTTCCAGTATCTTCGTTTTTAAACGATAAACTTCCGAGGGAGCGGAAACCTCGGGTGAAGGTTTGGTCCCGACTGGCGCCTCCGAACGTTCCGTTTCAGGGCGACTCAGGGTGATCTCGGGCCATTCTGTTTGGGAAGCTGAAACCTGCATGCTTGACTACCTTTTTGGAGTTGAACCTTTGTAAACGAGAGAAAGAATGAAGAATCGCATGAAAAAGACGGTTCTCGTAACTCTACTATTTCTAGTTGTCGACAGTCTTTTAGGGAACGACGACGTAAAATACCTGACCAAGTCCTATAGTTTGGAAAAAATCAGACGCATCTTCCGAGAGCGTCACCCGACCACCGAATCCGAAGTTTATGCGATGGTCCGTTTTCATGAAACCCATCCAGACGGCGACGGAAACTCAAGATATCGATATTTAGTTTCCTTACTAAAAGGCAAAATGGTCGCCGGCGTGAGTCGAGAGGATCTTTTAGAAGTGATCGCCAATCCTCTACCTTCTACAAGCGCAATAACAAAGGTCGCATATTGGAAATTGTATGAGGAAATGGCAAAACGAAAAGCCCTTTCCTCGGGAGAATTAATAACCTATCTCAAAAAATTTCCTCAGCAATACGATCCGATCTACAGGAACTCAGTCTCCGAAATTTTAAAAATTCTCTACGAAACCAATCAATTTAAAGAGGCTAAAGAATACGCGGAGTCTTTTGCCGAGAAAGACCGACGGGAATATTTCGGAACAATGGCAAACTATCGCTACGGAAAAGCACTGTATAAATTCGGCGAGTTCCAAAAAGGGGAAGCGATTCTTTACGGATTGATGGAAGACGCGAATACTCCCTCGTACGTGAAAAAGGATATCTTTACGGATTTAAAAACCTGGAAAGGAGAATCTTTCTACCGATCTCTTCCCCCGGAAAAAGGGGTTCATTTTCTATCCTTCCTTTCCGCAAACGATCGAAAATCGTATCTTTCCTCTCATTCCAATTTCGGCTCCGTCCAGTTCGAAAAGCCGGAAAGTTTTAAAGCGGCGGCAACGATCCTAGTCTTATACCAACCGGAACGCATTCCTTCCATCCTTTCCAGATACAAGGGATTCGCTAACTCCAATTCCGATTTTACCGCAGCCATGTCCCGGGAACTCTCCAACCAAAGTCTAGGCGCTCAGGCTCTAAAAGTATTGGAAGACGTCTCTCCCCCTTCCACCGATGAAGTCGAATATGCGTATGCAAGAGCCTATAAGAAATTAGGAAATCGGGATAAATATTTCTCGCGCCTTCTCGCTTCTTTGGAACGCAATCCTTACAACTTAACCCGCCAAGACGAACTGATCGATCTGATCACGGGAGACCAAACTCATTTTTTAGAGGATTCTTATTGGAAGGATGCTTTACGAAGAATTCCGAATCTTCCCGTAAAAGGGAGACTCGTCTATTGGTATCTTCGAAATCTCAAGAATAAGGGCAGATCGGACGAACTTAGAGATTGGTTAAAATCGTATTATCGTTCCATTCCCGGTTCCTATTATACGAGAGTGATAAGAGAAGAGTTTTCGGGCGAGATCTCGCAAATTTCGCAACCGGAGAGTCCGTTACGAAACAAGGAGAGCTTATTCGAATATCTTTCGCTTACGGCGGGGGATCCCAAATTCGCCGGCAAAATCGTGGGTCGGGATTTGGAATTCGCTTATTTCCCGGAAGCGTTTCAATTAGATACTCGAATCGACTCGGCCCACAGTAGAATCCGAGGCAATCAGCTTCTACAAAACGCCCGGGATTATTTGGAGATAGGCGAGATGGTTTATGCCACGGCCTTAGTCGATAAGTACAAGTCCCAAAACGGAATCGGGGACGAGGAACGGGACGAAATTTTAGCCGCTTTAGGGGAAGCCACCGGAAACCAATATTTAACGGTTTTCCATATTCGTAATTTAATGAAAAAGCAACGGATTCCCGACGACGCGATTCTTCTTCCGTCCAAACTCGCTTCCAGAATTTATCCCCGCCCTCATCGGGATTTAGTGACTAGGTATTCCCAATCCTTCGGCATCGACGAAGACATAGTGTATGCCGTCATGAGACAGGAATCCTTTTTTAAGGAAAATGCGGTCTCGGTCTCCAACGCTCGCGGATTGATGCAGATTATGGGCGCGACGGGAAAAGGATTGGCGCAAGGACTCGGATTAGGCCCGTATTCGCTCTTCGATCCGGAAATATCCGTACAGATGGGCGCGAGATTCCTGAAATATCTTTTATCCAATAATGAAAACGACTTAAAGTGGGCTTCGATCGCCTATAACGGCGGCCCGGGTAATTTGAGAAAATGGAAACGGAATCACTATCGAGGAGACTTTAATCATTTTCTGGAAGAACTTCCGCTCAAAGAGCCGCGTGATTATTGCAGAATCGTAACGTCCAACTATTACAATTACCAGACTCTGAGGCAGTACAAGAACCGCTAAACCGAAGTTTATCTTTCCCTTTTTTTGGATTGTCTAGAATTTCCGATTCATAGGATAGTACTTACGGAAAGTTTCGAATCCGAAAAAGTCTTAAAGTCGACATGCCGGATTCGTGACCGAGGATTTGCTTTGGCATTTCATCGGATCCGTCGCATTCGACTGCCGTACTGAATATAGATACATTACCCAGGAGAAAAAAATGGCAAACACCGCAATCCTCAAAATCGATGGAAAGGAATACGAACTTCCCATTATTGTCGGGACCGAAAACGAGAAAGCGATCGATATTTCAAAACTCAGACAACAGACCGGTTATATTACCCTGGATAACGGCTATCTGAACACCGGCGCCTGCACGAGTGCGGTCACTTTCCTGGATGGAGAACTCGGAATATTAAGATACCGTGGTATTCCGATCGAACAACTCGCGGAACAATCCACGTTCACGGAAGTCGCATACTTGCTCATCTACGGGCATTTGCCTAACGACGCGGACCTTCAGAAATGGAATCAGGAACTGACGATGCATACCCTGATTCATGAAGATCTAAAACGTCTCTATAACGGTTTTCCGAAGGACGGTCATCCGATGGCGATCATGTCCTCGATGATCGGATCCTTATCGACTTATTATCAGGATTCCTACGATCCGGAAAATCCCGAGCATCGTCATATTTCGATGATCCGTCTGCTGGCGAAATTTCCTACGATCGCGGCATTCGCATATAAAAAATCGTTGGGACAGCCTACGATTCATCCTTTGAATCATCTGGATTATTGCGGAAATTTCTTGAATATGATGTTCTCCGTCCCTAGCGAAGAATATTATATCGACCCTGAAATCGTAAAAGCTTTGAATCTGCTTTTAATCCTGCACGCAGACCACGAGCAAAATTGTTCGACTTCGACCGTCAGGTTGGTCGGTTCTTCATTAGCGAATCTTTATGGAGCTATTTCAGCCGGAATCTGCGCGCTCTGGGGACCTCGACACGGAGGAGCAAACCAGGAAGTTTTAGAAATGCTTTTGGAAATTAAGGCATCAGGACTTCCCGTTAAAAAAATCGTAGAAAAAGCAAAGGACAAAAACGACGCCTTCCGTCTTTCCGGTTTTGGTCACCGAGTGTACAAGAACTTCGACCCGAGAGCTAAGATCATCAAAAAAGCCTGCGATTCGGTACTGACTCGTCTCGGAGTGAAAGATCCTCTCTTGGATATCGCTAAAGAATTGGAAGAAGCGGCCCTAAGCGATCCATATTTCGTGGAAAGAAAACTTTATCCTAACGTGGACTTTTATAGCGGGATCATTTACCGTGCCCTAGGAATTCCCGTGAATATGTTCACAGTGATGTTCGCGATGGGTCGTCTTCCCGGCTGGATCGCCCAATGGAAGGAAATGATAGAATCTCCGGATATGAAGATCGGTCGCCCTCGTCAAATTTATGTCGGCCCGACGGATACCGGTTACGATCAGGCAAAGAAAAAAGCCTAATTTGTTCGGAGCCTCAATCGACAAAGTCGATCCGAAGAATCCCTCCGTCGTTCACGGGGGGATTCTTTTTTTGCCTATTCTCAGATAAATATCTTCGATTAAAAACTTCTCTTAACATTGTTTCACCCAGTGCGTCGCTATCAGCTCAATAAATCTTCCGAAGCGATTTTACGTTCCGGGCATCCGTGGATATTAACGGGAAATATTTCTTCCGCAGCCTCCGTATTCAAAGACGGGGATTGGTTGCGCTTAGTATCGGGGTTAAACGAAGTTTTAGGATTCGGAATATATTCCGCTTACGGACCCATCGGAATTCGGATTTTACAGAGAGGCGGAGAATTCTCTCTCTCGACACTTCGCAATACCCTGTTAAGCGCATTAGAAAAACGAAAACATCTACGATCCGTTACGGACGCGTATAGAATTTTACACGGAGAAAACGATGAGATTCCCGGAATCACCGTGGATAAATATGCGAATACTTGGGTTGTGCAGATTTATTCCAAAAGTTTATACCGACTTGCAAGATTGGTAACCCGTCTTTTGTATTCCGCGTCGGATCTCGTCGACGAATCCAAGCCTGCAAGAATACTCTTGATTTCCCCCCATAGAACCGGAGATGCGCCGATATCGGCACCTCGGTTCTTACGGGGAAGCTCCCCTCTTCCGTTCGAAGAGAAAATCACGATCAAGGACCTTACATTTAAGGTTAAGATTCCCGGTCAGAAAGGCGGTTTATTCTTAGATGTTCGGAATTTGAGGATCGCTTTATTGGAAAAGAAAGAGCTGGCTCAAGACAGAAACTGCCTACATCTGTTTTGTCATACCGGCCTAACCTCGCTCTGTATGCAATCGGGAGGAGCTCGATCGGTCGTTTCTATCGACGGCTCGAGAGAATCCCTGTCGGAATTTGCGTCGCAGCTAACCGACGTCGTACCCGAAAATGCTTTCGAGCAAAAGAATGCCAAGGTTTCAATCGGTATTCACGAGCTCATTAGAGCTGATCTTTTTAAAGCCTGGGATTTTCTAGAACGCCGTAAATTCGAACTCATAGTTTTGGATCCGCCGAATCTCGCCCCGACTCAGGCCTCCATACCTTCCGCAAAGAAAGCGTACCGAGCGCTGATTATAAAATCATTGGAACACCTGGAACCCGGAGGCGATCTAGTATTTCTCTCCTGTTCGGGAAGGATTCCGGAAAAGGAATTTGAAAAGATTGGCCGAGAAAGCATGGCATCTCAAGGATGGAATTATAAGAATTTAGTTCGACTATCTCCGGAACCGGATCATCCGATTCGCAAGGAGTTCCCCGAAGGTAGTTACTTCAAAGTTCATTTATATCTAAACGTTAATCGACTAAAGTCATACACGAGCACTGAATGAAACGAGCGATATCCGGCGGGACCTACGAACTTTTAGATTCCGGTAATTTTAAGAAACTCGAACAGATCGGACCGTATAAAATCATTCGCCCATCGCCGGTAAGCGCATGGCCGCCGACTAAGATCGCGCTCTGGAAAGACGCCGATGGAGAATACCATAGAAGCGATAAGGGAGGCGGGAGTTGGAAATGGGCGGAAAGGCCCGAAGACGAATTCTTCGTTGAAATCGATGATTTGTACGTAAAAATCCGATTCACTCCGTTCGGACATCTCGGATTGTTTGCCGAACAGAGGCAAAACTGGAAACGGATCCGAAATTTTTCTTCGCAACTTTCCGGGAAAGGGGAGGTTTTGAATTTATTCGCCTATTCCGGGCTCTCCACTCTTTCCGTGCTGGCGGGAGGAATGGATGCTTGCCATCTCGACGCTTCCAAAGGGATGGTCGAATGGGCTAAGGAGAATGCCGAGGCCTCCGGATTGTCGAATAAGAAAGTACGATGGATGGTGGAAGACGTACTTAAATTTCTAGGACGCGAAATCCGTAGAAAAAAGAAGTATGCAGGATTTATTTTGGACCCGCCAACCTTCGGTAGAGGAGCCAGCGGTGAAGTTTTTAAAATCGAACGGGATCTTCCGGAGATGATGGACCTCCTCATGCAACTCTGCGATTCAAAACCGGACTTCGTAGTATTAACCTGTCATTCGGCCGGATTCAGTCCGCTTGCCTTACGAAGAATATTGGAGGGCAGAATTCGGAGCAAAGGCAATTATCATACCGAAGAACTTTCCATACAAGAAACCACAGGACGGATTTATCCGGCCGGTTCCAATTGTATTTTCTACTCCGAGAGGTTGGAACTTTGACGGGAAAACGGTATTATCTCGAGATCACTAGCTTCTCAAACGAGAAATTGAAATATATAGCCGGACTCAAGGAAAAAAAGAATAGAGAAAAAGCGGACGCCTTCTTTATCGAAGGCTATCGGGAAATTTCCAGAGCCTTTGCCTCCGGCAAATTAAAATTCGAATATGTACTCACCTGCCCCGAATGCTATTTGGGAGAAAACGAAGACGCCTTAGTGGAATCCTTACAAGCGAAGACGATTATCGTTCCTAAGCAAATTTTCGAGAAGATTTCGTATCGAGATCGACCCGACGGATTAATCGCCACCGCTTTTTTACCGGACTTTTCGTTACCCGAAACGATTCCTTTTAACGGTTCGCCGATTTTAATCGTCGAAGGCGTGGAGAAGCCGGGAAATTTAGGCACGATCCTTAGAACGGCCGAAGGCGCCGGCTTTAACACGGTTCTCGTTGCGGATCCCAAACTGGATTTACTGAACCCGAACGTGATTCGTTCTTCGACCGGAACGTTATTTACTTTAAACGTTTATCAAGCTTTAATCCAGGATTTATATCCGTCCTTAAAAAAAGAAGGATATAAAATAGTGGCCGTTACGCCGGAAGCGAAATCCGTCTATTGGGATTCCGATTTGAAAGGTAAGGTAGCTTTAGTATTCGGAAGTGAACAATATGGATTAAGCGAATTCGCTAGATCAAAAAGCGATCTCTACATCTCGTTACCGATGAAAGGTCAAGCGGACAGTTTAAATCTAGCCATGTCCGCCGGGATCTTAATGTATGAAGTCCTGAGGCAAAACGGATAGAAATGGCAAAAGTCCGCCTTTTAGTCTATTTGAGTAGTCACGGTTTCGGGCATATAAGCCGGTCTCTCGAAGCGATTTCTTTTTTGCTCGCAAATCGTGCCGATTGGTCTGCGACGATCGCTTCCGAGCGAGCGGAAGACTTTTCGTTTACCTTAAATAAAAACGAATCTTGGCTTCGATCTAAGGATAGAATCCGATTTCGAAAGGTGAAAACGGACGTCGGCATCGTTCAAAGAGATTCTCTCGGAATGGATTTATCCGCAACCGAAAAGGAGATCGAGCTATTTCGTTCTCAAAAAGAAAGGTGGGTCGAAACGGAATATTCGCACGCGCAAAAAGACGCATACGATCTCATTTGGTCCGATGCCGCCTCCCTCCCGTTTATCATTTCCTCTAAATCAAAAACCCCTTCTATTTTCTTAGGTAATTTCACTTGGGACTTCATTTATTCGCACTATAAGCGACCTATTCTTTCCGACTTTGCGGAAGAAATTCGGAAAGAATATGCGCTTTGCGATCTTGCGCTTATTCTTCCTTTTTCCTGCCCGGCTACGTTTCTGAAAAAAAAGACAGAGATCGGATTACTAGGTCGAAAGCCGAATTTATCCAAAGAAGAGGCACGACTACAATTCGGCTTCGAGAAGGACGTCGAATATTATCTGTTCTCCTTCGGCGCTTACGGAATCGATCCGGAACGGTTTTCGTGGCAAGATTGGAACCCGGCAAAAAGAAGGATCGTGATCAGCGGCACCGAACTGAAGGGACCTACTCCCAATTCTCTCGGCGTAGTTTCAGTTCCTCCTTGCCACTATCCCGATCTAATTACGGCCTGTGATTTCGTTTTAACGAAACCCGGATACGGAATCCTAAGCGAAACTCTCCTGGCAAATACCCGCATTTTGTACACCGATCGAGGCGATTTTCCGGAGTACCCGTTTCTGGTCGAAGCTTTGGAAAGGAATTTTTACTCTTCGTTTATCAGTCACGATGATCTGTATAATTTCAACTGGGCAGACGCCTCTATAAAGGCCGGCAATAAGCGACCCGAAATCGAGCCCCGTTTACAAAAAAACGGAGCATTAGACATCGCCCAAGCGATCGAAGAACTTCTACTCTTACGCTAAGTGATCGAATTACTTAGGAACGACTTTTATGAAGTACTTTTTAGAATCTTCCCAACTCTTAAGAATCTCGTCCGACAATTCGGAACCGGTAAGTTTCGTATGTTCCGTAATCAAGGTTTTGATAGCATCGTTATCTTCGTGTTCCAATTCAACGATCTTAACATATTCCTTATTGAGTAACGGCTCGAGTTCCCAACCTTTTTGAAAGAAGTAGGCTTTCCCTCCGGTCATACCGGCGCCCATATTCTTACCGACGGTCCCGAGGCAAACTACGGTTCCGCTAGTCATGTATTCCAAGAAATGATCCCCCGCTCCTCCGACGACTGCATCCGCACCGGAGTTTCTAACTCCGAAACGTTCCCCCGCGCGGCCTGAACAGAATAGTTTTCCGGAAGTAGCTCCGTATAAACAGGTATTTCCTATGATCACATTTTCATACGCTTTCAGTTTGGAGCGACGATGCTTGCGAATTGCGATCGTTCCTCCGCAAAGCCCTTTTCCGACGTAATCATTTGCGTCGCCGTGCAGAGTAATTTGGACACCTTTTGCCAACCAGGCTCCCAACGATTGACCCGCAGTCCCTTCTAGGATCACTTCGAGTTTACCAGGAAGACCTTTTGAGCCGTACTTCCGGGAAATGATTCCGGAAACTTTCGCTCCGACAGTACGATTCGTATTCCTGACGGAATAGGAAAGAGACATGGAAGTTTTTCCTTCCAGCGCAGGCTCCGCATCCTTAATGATCCGATCATCTAAGACTTCTCCGACGGGCTCTCTTCTTTCCTGACGATTTTTCTTCTTTGCCGGATCGTAGAGAAGAGGAAGGCGAACCAAAATCGGATTGAGATCCAAGGAATCCAAACGATCCTGCTCATAACGAGTGATCTGCTTTAGAAGGTCCGTGCGACCGACGATTTCGTCCATGGAGCGGAAACCTAGTTTTGCTAGATATTCCCGAACTTCCATAGCGAGTAAGGTCATAAGGTTCGCGACTTGGTCAGGCGAGCCTTTGTACTTAGCTCTGAATTTCGGATCTTGAGTCGCGATTCCGGTGGGACAGTTATTCAAATGGCATTTCCGCGCCATGATACAACCGAGCGCTACGAGGGAAGCGGTTCCGATTCCATATTCCTCCGCCCCCAAGCAAGCAGCGATAATCACGTCTCGGCCGGAGACGATTCCGCCGTCGGTGCGAAGAACGACCCTATCTCTAAGTCCGTTCATTACAAGAACTTGATGCGTTTCGGAAAGCCCCAATTCCCAGGGAGATCCTGCGTGCTTAATCGAAGTTAGGGATGCAGCCCCGGTTCCGCCGACATGTCCCGAAATCAAAATGATGTCCGCATTCGCTTTGGCGACTCCGGCAGCGATGGTTCCGACCCCGGCTTCCGAAACTAGCTTAACGGAAACCTGAGCCTTGTGATTGGCTTGTTTCAAATCGTAAATCAACTGAGACAGGTCTTCGATCGAGTAAATATCGTGATGAGGAGGAGGAGAAATCAAATCGATACCCATCGGCGTATGACGATTGGTTGCGATTTCCTCGTTATTCTTCTTACCGGGAAGCTGGCCACCCTCTCCCGGCTTCGCTCCTTGGGCGATTTTGATTTCCAGCTCCTGCGCGGAGTTTAAATATTCGGAAGTGACTCCAAAACGTCCGGAAGCGACCTGCTTGATGGAAGAATTCGCCAGGTCCCCCTTGGAATCCACGACATATCGAGAAGGATGCTCGCCTCCCTCTCCCGAAGAGGATTTGGATCCCAATCGGTTCATCGCGACCGCGAGATCCGTATGCGCCTCGATGGACAATGCCCCGTGACTCATCCCCGGAGTTAAGAATCGTTTTTGAATTTCGGAAACGGTTTCCACTTCTTCGATCGGAATCGGTTTTCTTTCCACAAAATCGAATAGGTCGCGAATATTGATAGGATCGCTTTCTCTCAGAATTTTGGAAGCTTCCAAGAACGCATCGTAATCGTTATCGACCGCCGCTTTGCGAACGAATTTAACTACTTTCGGAGACCATCGATGAGGTTGATCGTCTTTCTCGGAAATAAAGTCTTCGGGATTGATTTCTTTGTAGAAAGCCTGGTCGTGATTCCTCAGAATATTCTGCTCGATACCGCCGATTCCGATTCCCGAAATTCTGGAGTAAGTACCCGGGAAGTATTTCGAGATCAAAGTTCTAGAAAGTCCGATGGCTTCGAATACCTGTCCGCCCACGTAAGAGGACATGATGGAAATTCCCATTTTGGACATGACCTTTAAAAGTCCATCGTCCACGCCGGCCCGGTAATTCCTGCAAAGTTCGGCGAGAGAGGGACGTTTTCCGTCCTCCGAATCGAATTCTCCTCTTTCCCAAATATCGAAAAGGGTGTCCCAAATTAAGTAACTATTGACGCCGGAAGCGCCGTAACCCAGAAGAACCGCCACATTATGAATTTCAAATGCAGATCCGGTTTCCACAAGGATACTCATCGTGGAACGCTTCTTATTTCTGATCAAGTGATTGTGAACGGCAGCGACCGCCAATTCCATCGGGATCGGCGCACGTTCCTTATTCAATTTTTTATCGGAAAGAATCAGGATATTCACGCCCTCGTTAGCGGCCTTTACGGCATTTGCGAGAAGATTATCCAAAGATCTTTCTAAATAATTAGAATCCGCGCCTGCCTCGTGGTGAGCCTCGAACGTAGCATCCAGAGTGACGATTTTGTACTGCTTTCCGTCCTTTTCCCGAATTCTTTGGAGGCCGAGATTCGTCAGATACGGATGCGAAAGCACCAGACAATTTTGAGGTTTCTCGTTCCCGAACAAATTCATCTTCTTGATTAAGCGAGTATAAAGGGAAGTGACTCCTTTCTCTCTCAAATAATCGATCGGAGGATTCGTAACCTGAGCGAATCTTTGACGGAAATACGTGTACAGACCGATCCGAGACAGCATCAAAATGGAAAGAGGGGTATCGTCTCCCATGGAGCCGATGGCTTCCTTACCGCTAAGGGCCTGGGGGCGAATGACTACTTTCTGTTTGTAGGGAGAATATGCGAATAGGATTTGCCTTCTGCGCAAATCGTCGCCCTTATATGTAACCGCGCTCGCGATGGAATCGTCGATGTTTTGATCCAGGTATTCCACGTTTTCTTTGGACCATTCGCGATAATCGTATTTTTTTTCGAAGAGAGCGTTGATATCGTCGTTAAAATAAACCTTGCCCTCCTTTAGATTAACGGCAAGCATCTCGCCGGGCCCCAGACGTCCTTTTCTAGTGACGCGGTCCTCGTCGATTTGCACGAGCCCTACTTCAGAACCCATAACGACAAGACCGTCTTCGGTCGTCACATACCGTGCCGGTCTGAGTCCGTTTCTGTCCAAACCGCCCCCGACCCAATCCCCTTCCGCAAAGGCCAAAGCCGCCGGACCGTCCCAGGGCTCCGTTAGAGTATTATTATATTCGTAAAAAGATTTCAGCGCCTCGGACATCTGGAAGTTTTTACTCCAGGCATTCGGGATCAACATCGCTTTTGCATGAAGAACGTCTTTTCCGGAACGTACGATGGCTTCCATCGCATTATCAAGACTTGCGGAATCGGACATATGCGGGCGGATGATCGGGTGGATCTCCTTTTGAGCGTCCCCCCATTTTTCGCATTCCAACTCCTCTTCCCTGGCGAGCATCCAGATCCTGTTTCCGACGATGGTATTGATCTCTCCGTTATGGGCGAGAATCCGGAACGGCTGAGCCAACGCCCAACTCGGGAACGTATTCGTGGAATAACGCTGGTGAAAAATGCAATACGGAGATTCCATCTCGTCGCTTTTTAGATCTTCGTAAAATTGCGCTACTTGGTTTCCGTTAAAGAGCCCTTTAAAGACGATTCTCTCGGCCGAGAAGGAGCAGATATAAAAGTCTTCGCTCATTGATAATTTCTGAGCGTCGCGCATTACTTTTTTCTGAATTAGAAATAACTTAGTCTCGAAGTCCTCGTTGGACATGCCTTCCGGCTTTCCGATCAATACCTGTTCGATCTGAGGGCGGGAAGCATTCGCTTTCGGGCCCAGAACTTCCGGATTTACGGGAACGTATCTCCATGCATAAAGCTTAAAGTTGAATTTCATCAAGGCGGATTCGATTAAGCTTCTACAAATATCCTGTTTGTCTATGTCTTCCCGAGGAAGGAAAACCATTCCTACGCCTATGGAATCTTCGTCGGGACGACGGTGACCCATCTCTTCGATATACTTAGCGAACAATTTTTTGGGGATTCGGAACATGACTCCGGCTCCGTCGCCGGTCTTCATATCGGCGTCGACGGCTCCGCGGTGGGTCAGGCATCCGACTGCCTTCAGGCCCATAGAAACAATGCGGTGGCTGGATTCGCCTTTATAGGATGCGACGAAACCTACTCCGCAGTTATCGTGCTCGAAGGATCTCTCATAGAGACCGCTTTCCTCCAAGTACTTTTGGATCCGCAATTGTTCGTCAAGTTTTAACATTCGCGAGGCGTCCTTTCGGGTAGATATGAATTCGAGGCATTGCGCGGACTTCATATGTGGTAAGGGGAACCCCTACTTTCTTGCGCTCGAAGGCTGAATTTTCCGGCAAATTTTCGATTCTAGGACCAGTAAATTGTCGGTTGCTTATATTGAAAACGATCTTTTTGGCGGAATTCCCGCTCAGAAAACGAACGAAAGGTGAACGAGAGGATCGTTATTAAATGAACGGAATGACGGAACCGAGTTTCGAATCTAGCTCCTACACTTGGAAGGAAAAAGTGGAGACGGAGTGCGCCGAATCAATGCGATCTAAATTCGAATTTTTTAATTTTTACGGATCGATAGAACGGGTGAAAAGAAAAGATCGGATAGTATCTTTCTTTGGCTCACATCCGGAATTCTGGAGAGAAGTTGATCCATCTTGGCCTTTAATTGAACCATGTCGGGGTATTCGTCCATGACTCGTAGAATATGCGGCCAGGCTTTTTTGACAAGATCGCCAATTGCCGGACTCGCCGTCTTGGCCCGATTCCAAGAAGATTCCAGTTGGTTTCGAATCCTAAAAAAATCCCGTCCTAATTCCAGGACCTTCCGCAAGCGATGGTCCGATAAACCGGTGCGGCCGGTTAATTGGGAAATAATGCCGTCCCAGTCCACGACCTCGCCTTTCGATTCTTTCAGAAGAGAGGATTGCAATTGGACCAAAGCGTTTTCTTCCGACGGTAGAGTACTGACCCAACGTTTGTATTCCTCCAATTGACCCGCTTTTTGAAACGCTCGGACCTTACCGACCTGTTCCATATATCTAGAAAACGCGATGATGACAGGCTGCTCGTACGGAGCGGCAGGAGGATCGTCGTCGAACGCAAATCCCCCTTCGAATTTTAGATCCTCGACCTCGGAAAGAATCTCATTCGCGTTGACTCGAATCGGAATATCATCCTCTTCCAACTCTTCTTTCTTCAGGACGATGGGAGTTCCTACGAAAAGGTCTCCGTACTTGGAAAGAATTTCCTGCATGATAGGAGTTTCAGGACCCCTTCGAACCGGAACCGGAGCCGCCTTGGTCGCGGCGGCCGCAGCCTTGGCTCCGTCACGACTCGCTTCCGCAGAAGCTACCGACTCGACTTTCTTTCCGGTCGTTCCGTCGATTAAATACAAAATATCCTCTTGCAGTTCGAATCGAAACCCATTCGGAAGTAAAAATCCCAAACCCTCGATGATCTCGTCGGTGATTCGCCCGTATCTTTTTTTCTTAGGAGATTGATCCGCCGCGATTTCCTGTTCGATCAACTTCGCTTTGACCTTGTTCAAGGCCCCTAAAAAATTCCGGTTCATATATGCGGAAAGATCTTGGGTACTGATTTCCAGAAACTGAGCAAATTGAGGAAGTTGGTCGAAGAAATGATCCGTCTTTTGGACGTTATTTACGATATAAGAGCGGATTTTATTTTTTAAGGCTTCCTGCTCTTTGGGCGGGATTTTCTTTTGAGAAACGAGTGTTCCAAATAACTGAATATGAGTGTGGAAGTAACTGAGGAATTCGCCGTAGGCAGTAAGAGCGTATTCCCCTTCCGCATTCCTCTCAATGACTTTTCGAGTTTCCATAATAGGATTTGCGGACTAGTTTTTCCCGTTCCGGGCCAAACTTCAAGACAATTAGGACACTTTGAGTTACTCTTTTCTCAAACGGTTTTGGAAATTTCTTCCTCGTTCAAGGACCCGCTAACGATACGATATCTTAGGAAGGTGTTACAAGTCGCCTCGTCGGAATATCGGACCAGATCGTAATCCGGACGAGGAGAACGAAAAAAAGAGGAATGAATCAATCTTTCTCCTACCTCTTTTCGAATATGGGAACGGGCCTCGTTTCTTCTTTTATAAATGGAAGGAACGATGATATCGTTCTTATACGAGAGAATATTATTCCTATAAATGGCGACAGTTAACCGGATTCGGTAAATCTTGTCGTCATCACTTTCCTTTCTATTTAAAGAATCCATTTTTGATAGGTCTAGGATCCCGACGAACCCAACCGCTATACAGAATATCGGCCCGGCTCCCCCCCGATCTCAAATTATGGAAAGAGAATTTTTTCCTTAAAATCCTACATGACAAGCGACCTGCAGACGTCCAATTTGTTATTAGAGACCGCCCCAGATGAATTTTCGATACAATCATTCCCCCTTTTCCCACAAACGTCGCCGCACCCGGGAAGTGAAAGTGGGAGACATTGGGGTCGGAGGCAATAATCCTATACGAATCCAATCCATGATTACGGCCGATACAAGGGACACGGAGAACTCCGTGCGTCAGATATTGGAATTGGAGGAAGCCGGCTGTGAAATCGTGAGGCTGACGGTCCCGTCTCAGCCGGACGCGGATAATTTACCGAATATTAGAAAAGAATTAAAGCGAATAGGAAGTAAGGTTCCTTTGGTCGCCGACATTCATTTTACTCCGAGCGTGGCAATGAAGTCGGTCGAATGGGTCGAGAAGGTTCGAATCAATCCGGGAAATTTTGCGGATAAGAAAAAATTCGCCGTTCGGGATTATTCCGATTTGGAATACACTGAGGAATTGGAACGAATCGCGGAAGTCTTCTCCCCTTTGGTTTCCCGTTGCAAGGAGTTAGGGGTTTCGATGCGGATCGGAACCAATCACGGCTCTCTTTCCGATAGGATCATGAATCGTTACGGAGATACGCCGATGGGAATGGTGGAATCCGCGATCGAGTTTATCCGAATCGCCGAAGCGGTCGGGTATAAGGACATCATCGTAAGTATGAAGGCTTCGAATCCTCAGGTGATGATTCAGGCGTACCGACTTCTCTGCAGTCGATTTCTGGAACTGCAAATGGATTATCCTCTTCACCTAGGAGTGACCGAAGCGGGGGACGGGAAAGACGGACGAATTAAATCGGCCATCGGAATCGGATCTCTACTGGAAGACGGACTCGGAGATACGATCCGTGTTTCCCTTACCGAAGATCCCATCCATGAAATTCCGGTGGCGCGGTATCTTGCGGAAACGTACAATACGAAACTATTTCCGGAGGCAAACGGAATTTCCTATTCGGAATTTAGGAATCCATATACGTATCAAAGATTCTACAGTAAACCGATTCGAGTTTCGAGCGTCGAAATCGGGGAGAACCATCCGGTTCGCATCGAATCCGTTTTCAATTTTTCCTCTCCCGGAGAATTCTCGAATCAACTTTCCAATCTAAAAAATTTCGCAAAAAATCGATCTCTGGAAGTGGAATTGGCATCCGTTCCTTTTCCCGCCGATTCTCTTCAAAGGGAAGAACTCCTCGAAATCTCCAAATCATCCCTCACTCCGATAGGAGTCATTTTGGAGCAGCATGAATTATTGTTCGAGAATGATCTGGAAGATCTAAAACCGTTTCCGAAAATCACGATCGATCCGTTCTATCATTTTCAGAACATCGATGCATTAACGGATTTCCTGAAACTAAGGGAAGGCCGCGGGCTAACCGAACTTTCCGTCCAATCGTATCAGATCGAAAGTTTGAACGGCCTACCCGAAGTATTTAAAGAAAACGGAATAGAATCCATTGCCTTCTCTCTTCGAACTCCGCATATCCTTCACGATTATCGGAAGCTCGCGAGAATCCTGAGCGATTCCGATTACCCGATCGTGCTCGCGGGAGAATTCGAAACGCAAGAGGCCGCATTATTCGAATCCTCCATCGGTCTAGGCGGTTTGCTGGTGGACGGAATCGGAGATCTATTGAGAATTCGGATAGCCGATTCGGATCCGGAATCGGTTCTTCAACTCGGATTCGATCTACTTCAGGCGACAAGACTAAGACTTACAAAAACGGAATATATTTCCTGTCCGTCCTGCGGTCGCACTCTATTCGATCTGCAAACGACTACGGCAAGGATCAAGGCGAGAACCGGACATCTCAAAGGCGTCAAAATCGCGGTGATGGGCTGCATAGTCAACGGTCCAGGAGAGATGGCGGATGCCGACTTCGGGTATGTCGGCGCCGGTCCGGGAAAAGTGCATTTATATAAGGGAAAAGAAATCGTCTTAAAAAACGTTCCTTCGGAAGAAGCCGACGAAAAACTCGTTCAACTCATTAAAGAATCCGGAATGTGGATCGAACGGGAATCGATGGAAGCGGTTTAATTTTCCTAGTTTCAGGGAATATTCAATGAATTCCTAAATCCCGTTTGACTCGAATTTGTAATCAAATCGGTTTCGATCTTAAATCTTCTTTCCTCGAAAAGTTCTTTTCGAACCCGAAGATCTCGGCAATCTGATCAACATGCGCCGATTTAAAACCTTTTTTGTGATTTTTGCGATTTCCATCGCGTTTAGTTCAGTCTTTACGGCACCTTCCTCCGTCGCGCCGATTCGCCCCAAATTAGTGGTCGTTATTTCGGTAGATCAACTCGCTTCCAACTTGATCGATCCTAAGTCTCTAAAAACTTGGGGTGGAGAATTTACGAGAGGCTTTAAAACCCTCCAACAAGAAGGCGTTTATTTCACGAATTCCTATCACGCGCACGGTTTTACCGAAACTGGACCGGGCCATTCCGTTATTCTTTCCGGTCGATTCCCCACTCATACGAAGATTACTCAGAACAGCTGGACCGATCCCGAGACCGGTGAGGAAATTTATTGCGTGACCGATAAGGACACCGACGTTTTGGACTCCAAGAAGAAAGGAACCGGGGCAAGTCCCAAAAATTTCGCCGGGACCACCCTAGGCGATTGGCTTTTATCTCAAATTCCGAATTCCAGAGTGTATACGTTCGCGGGAAAAGATAGAGCCGCGGTCCTGATGGGCGGGGCAAAGCCTTCCGGAGCGTTTTGGTTTGACGAAGAATCGTTCACCTTTACGACCTCGACGTTTTACGGAAAGGAGTTACCCCAATGGTTAGAATCGTATAATAAAAAGATTTTGAATCGATTCTCCGAGGATATGACTTGGAAACTGCCGACTCATAGAAATTTTAATTCCGGAAAGTATCAGGTAGGGACGTATTCTCTTAACACCGGAGCGAATAAAGCCATCTACAAAGCGGGAAGTCCGCTCGATAAATCGACCTATCTCCGATACCGTGCCTCTCCGTTTTTCGACGATGCGGTTATCGAAGGCGCGAGTCGCTTAATCGATGAGGAAAAATTAGGTCAGGGAGAAACGACGGATCTGATCGCGGTCGGATTATCGGCCACCGATTATATCGGACATGGATTCGGAAACCAAGGACCGGAAATGCGGGACCAACTTTTACATCTGGACGAAATTATCGGAACTTTCATCGATAAGATACGGATGTCTCATCCGGACGCTTGGATCATTTTCACTGCAGACCACGGAGCTCCCGATTTATCGGAGCGTCTTTTGGAACTAGGAAAGGATGCGAATCGGATCGATCCGGACGTTTGGAGACGCAAATTCGTACGGGAAGTTGCGGCCCGTTTAGGTACCGGAGAAGCGGAATTATTCTGGAAGATCCGAGATCCTTCCCAAATCTATATCAGACCTAAATACAATCTGGATAAAGCCGGAGTTACCAAGGAAAAAGTGATAGCTGCTTCGCTTGAAGTATTAAAGACGATGCCGGGAGTTTTGACCGTTATATCCGCCGATGAGATCCAAAAACTGGATCTACCGTCTAAAAATGATCCGGAACAGTACACGATTAAAGAGCGCTTGAGACTAAGTTACGTTCCCGGTCGGTCAGGAGATATCTTGGTCGCATTCAAAGAATATACGACCGTTGGAGATACGGATAAATTCGAATATCTAGTACATCATGGAAGTCCGCACGATTATGATCGTAAAGTTCCGTTAATATTCTTAGGCCCCTGGACGGCAAAGAAAGTATCGAAACCTACAAAGATCGTAGATCTTGCGCCCACGCTCGCCAAATATCTAGGCTTAAAGCAGGTGGACAAAGTGGACGGCCAAATACTACCCTTGGAATAAATTCCGGTAGGAAAGATAGGGAACGGAGTTTCTCGCACTCGGAAATTCCGGGCCCATAAAAAATTTCTCAGTCGAGAGGAGCTAGTTCGGAAAGACTTAAATCCGAAATCGTATGCGGGTAACCTTCCCTATCATTATATAAAACGGAAACCTTATCGCCGTCGATTTCCAGGATTTCCACATGGGCTCCGGTTAATACGATCACTCCCTTTAAAAGGAAGCTTCTCTTGGTTAATTTTACCTTATCTCCCGGCTTCATCCTTCTCCATATACACGTCTTTTCCTTCCTTTTTCATGGAAGAAAAGATATGAATCTGCGACTGGTCGACTCGGGTACCGATATCGTAAATCGCGCCGGTAAAATCGGCGCCTTCGATTTTAGCACCGGCCAGTTTTGCCCATCGCAAATCGGCTCCTCGAAAATTTGCACCTTTGAGATTTGCGGAGTTAAGAAAGGCTCCTCTTAAGCGGGCGCCTTCGAAACTGGCGCCTTCGAAATTACAATTGGTCAAAAATGCGTTGTTTAAGTTTGCTCCGGAAAAATCCACGCCGTGAAGATCTTCCTTTTCCAAAATAATCGAGGACAAGTCTTCCCCTTTTAGAGTGCCGTTTTGTTTCAGTAATTCTTTTGCTTTGAACGCGGTGATCCTTCTTTCTTTCGGAACACCGGACCCGTTTTCAAAATCTTGGATGGCTTGCCGGAGTGCGGCCACTGCCGATTCGGGATAATTCTTGCGTCGTTCCGGAAATTCGAAAAGTTTCTCTACGTCTTCCGGTGTGATCGATTTGAGTTCATCGACCGATTTGCCTTTGGCAATTTCGGTGGCCATAGCCAGGGCCACAATCCCGAAACCGCATCCGGTTGTAGTATAACTTGCATCCGAAACGATTCGATTTTCGTCGATTTTGAGGTAGATTCTGTAGCCGTCTCCGCAACCTACGTTTCGGTAATTGGAGACGACCGTGGCATCTTCCATTTCCCTATAGTTCAGTCTTTGGTCGTTGATTTCCTTGTATTTGTCAAAATCCATCACCTTCATGAAACTACCTCCGGTAATAGCTTAGACTCGAAAAACGCCAAATCCGACATAGAAATCGGAAGCTTACTTCATCTTATATTTTTTCTTGAATTTATCCACTCGACCGGCCGTATCCAGAACCTTGGATTTGCCGGTAAAGTAAGGATGACATGCGGAACAAATCTCCACATGAATATCTCCTACCGTAGTACGAGTCTCGTAAACCGCTCCGCATGCACAACGGATCTTAGCTTCTGCATATTTTGGATGAATACCGGTTTTCATAATTTTTTCCAATCCTCCTACTATTAGGCGTTCATGCTGGCCAAAAAGGCTTCATTTGTTTTTGATTGCCGCATTTTTTCGAGCAATAATTCCATGCTTTCCGTGATACTCATGGGAGAAAGTACTTTTCGGAGAACAAAGACCTTCTGAAGGATCTCCTTCGGCAAAAGAAGTTCCTCCTTTCGGGTTCCGGATTTGTTTATGTCGATTGCCGGGAAGATTCGTTTATCGGAAAGCTTACGATCCAAGTGGATTTCCATATTACCGGTTCCTTTAAATTCCTCGAAAATCACTTCGTCCATTTTGGATCCGGTATCGACGAGTGCAGTCGCGATAATCGTCAAAGAACCGCCTTCTTCTATGTTTCTGGCGGCACCGAAAAAACGCTTCGGCTTGTGAAGGGCGTTGGAGTCCACACCACCGGAAAGAATTTTTCCGGAAGTCGGAATCACCTGGTTATAGGCGCGGGCCAATCGGGTGATCGAATCCAATAGAATGACCACGTCTCTTCCGTGTTCTACGAGACGTTTTGCCTTTTCGATAACCATCTCGGCCACCTGAACGTGACGAGTCGCAGGTTCGTCAAAGGTGGAACTTACCACTTCTCCCCGAACGTTGCGTGCCATATCGGTAACCTCTTCCGGACGCTCATCGATCAAAAGTACGATTAAGGTGACTTCCGGGTGATTGCGAGTGATCGCGTTCGCAACGTTTTGCATCAAAATCGTTTTACCGGTCCGAGGAGGAGCGACGATCAATGCCCGCTGGCCTTTTCCGATCGGGCACATTAAATCCACGATACGGGTATCTAATTGAGAAGGATCATGCTCCATTCTCAATCTTTCGTTCGGATATAACGGAGTTAGGTTATCGAAAAGAGCTCTCTTACTAGCGACATCGGGAGTGTACCCGTTGACCGTCTCGACCCGAAGCATCGCAAAGAATCTTTCGGATTCCTTAGGAGGACGAATCTGGCCTTCTACCGTATCTCCGGTTCTAAGACCGAATAATTTGATTTGTGACGGAGATACATAGATATCGTCCGGTCCCGGAACATAGTTATAATCCGGAGAACGAAGAAATCCGTAACCGTCCGGGAGTCGTTCCATGACTCCTGCAGCATGAACCTGTCCGTCTCGTTCGGCCTGAGCCTGGAGTATGGCAAAAATCAGATTCTGCTTTTTGAGTCCCCCGGTGTTTTCAACACCCAGATCCTTTGCGACTTCGATCAGTTCGGAAATAGAGGTTTTCTTTAAAGCGACCAGATCTATCGGAACAGGGCTTGGTCCGTCATACGCACCTCTCCGGCGCTTTCTAGAACGGATCTCTGCGGTTTCCGGATCGTCTTCCGGGAAACTTGGTTCGTCTTCGTGATAATCGTTTTGATTGTCTGTATTGAGTTTGGGCTTAGAGTCTCTTCTTGGGTTAGCCATCAGGATACCATTAGATTTTATAGAAGGTGTACGGTAATACGCCTTTCAGAGTTTATTTTTTATGATTAAGAGCGGGTTATTGAGGATCCGGAAAGATCGGTTTCTTAAGTCGCCCCGAAGACCCATTTATTCTCTGTGCGGGGATCGGCTTTGAGAAGGGAACGGAGGTCGGCTCTTACTTTGGACTATTTCGTGAACATATGCGGTGTCAATGAAATTATTTTCCCTTGGCCTTTTTTTTGGGAGTACCTTTCTTTTTTGGAGCCGATTGCTTCTTCTTTGCTGCGATTTTGGGTTTTGTTTCTAATGGAATAGGCTTAGGAGAAATCTGGGACTTCTTCGAAGAGTTGGGTTTACCCGTTTTTTTTCTCGGAATCGGTTGGTCCTTATTCAATTTGAATCGGGCCCCGAGATCCAAAAACTTGATTCTGTTTTGTAAGGTAGTTCTCGGTACACCAAGGTCTAAGGCTGCGTGAGAAACGTTTTCTTGGTTTCGCTTTAATGTATGGTAAATGTAGCTTCCCTCTACTTCCTTTAGCATCGTCTCTAAGGGAAGTTTTTGACTGAATGCTTCGGTCACCGAAGGGAATTCCATGCCGTCTTCATCCTGGGAGTTAAGCTTGGCCCGAATCGGAGAGAAATGATATAGATAGCCCAAGGGCTTTCCCTTTTGCCGTAATACGGAGACTCTTACCAAAGATTCCAAATCTTGCACAAATGTTTGAACGGAGATCTTCCCCTCATCCAAGCGCAATTCATGCGTTTTTAGATAGTTTCCCAGCAGATCCTTAGACATTTCTTTTAACAATTTTTCCGCGTAGAGAATGCTGTCTCGAAACCATCTCCGAGTCAAAATATCTTTTTCAAAGGTCTCATTATAAAAAACCGCGTGTCCGTCCAAATCCGTTGCAAGTAAACCGTCCGGAAAATTCTGTAGTATCACTTCCATAAACCATTGGCTTTGCTTTGTCCTATCTTCCTCTTTCGATTCGGAGCTTTGCTGAGCCGGCTTTTCCGCACCCTTTGCAACCCAAGAAGAACGGCTCAGCTCCGCCATCAGGCGGGGCTTATCCCATTCATCCTTTCTTTCTCCGAATGAATTTAAAACGGGAATCGTTCTCTGTTTTTGGAAGTATCCGAGAAGACTCTCAGGTATGTCCTGAATCAAATATTCTTCCGGAATTCGGGTAAATTCCCGATCTGCCACGCTTAAGTCGGCTAATTCCATCAGAATCGTTTCTTTAGGAAGGAGGCCCAGCAAACCGTCACTCTCCTCCCAAACGGGAAGAAAGTTCGTCGGAGTGTATAAAAAATGTTTATAGAGACCTTCGATTCTCATTAGTTAGCGTGGTATCGGGAAAAAGAATTTCCCTGAAATGACTTCTATTCCCGATTTACCGGGAAAATTCTTCCTTTTTTTTTCTCGAAGAAAGGAGTTTTTTGTCGGTCGGAAAAAATTTTAGCGAAGTTAGACTGTTGCTACTCAGCGATTCGCCTTGTCCAAGAGTTGCCCGCCGGCATTTTGAAATTCCTCCGGAACGGGTAACTTAGCGGTTTTTAGACTGGAAAACGAGTATTTTAAAGAACGTTTATACAGTACGAGCGCATATAGGTAATTTCCGTCTCGATGAAACTTATTTCCCGAAATCCATTCTTCTCTCGCCATACGGAAGTAATTATTGGCAAGCGCGTTTTCTTTTGCGGTCAGCGGATGCCGATCCGGCGAATCGATTTTGAGCAACTGAGTTTCTCTGACCGTATATTGCAAAAGTTTGGACGAGCAGTTTTCCGCAAATTCCGACCATCGCTTTACTATTTCCGGAAGTTTTCTTTCGAGAGTCGATAAGGCGTCCGATCGCTCCTGAGCGGTTCCGACTCGGGTCATCGATTCGAGATCGGCGGAGTACGATTCTAGGCGCTCCAAATCTTTTTCTAGGTCGATCGAATGAAAGGAACGTTTCATTTCCCGCAGTATGCGAACTTTGGAGTCCACGTTTTTTTTCCGCTCTCGAAACGTTAGAGATTGGGAAGAGTCCACTTGTTCCCAAGCAAAGAATCCCAGAGCCATACCGGCGAAGATCAATACCCACTTCCACGATCTTCTTTTACCTCGGAGGGCCAGAATTTCGGAAGGAGTCGGTAAATCCATAGGATCGGATTATTTCCCCGTCGCCCCGGGTGTAGCTCCGCTCGAGGAAGGTACCTGAGGAAGGGCTTCCTTTCGATTCATATCATCGGAACGAATTTCTTCATTACTTTTTTCTAAGAAAGACACGCGCCCGTTTGTTATAAAACTATAATTATCGTCGTGAGTTTCCAACAGATCGATCGGGTTGCTTTTTCCCTCACCGGGAGGAACGATTTTTTGGGTAATCAGTTCGTTATCAATATAATCGATTAACGCATTTCTAATTCTATCGTAATCGGATATATTCTCTTTTTCCGCAGCGTTTCTCATTTCATCCAGGTTCACGAATTGATATTCCGCTTTATCGTCGTTCGGAGTCTTTGCGGAAATCATGGCCAAAATGGCGAAGCGCTTCGCTCTACGAGCGATTCTAATCCCATCTCCGTGCAAAACAAGTTTCACTCTATATTGTTGCGGCGAGGAATTGTATGCCGCCGTGAAGCTATCCTCGGAGGCTTTTAAATCCCTAAAACCGAGCTTCAGTAAATGTTGCGCGATCTTATCGTTAGAGCGGATAATTAAAGGAGAGGCGGCTTCCAATAGGATTCTGGCAGTACGAACGTAATTTTCATGAACGACTTGAAAGAGCTCCTTCATTTCCGCTTGCGCGGATTTAAGATTCTTATACGAAAGACTGTAGTTCCCCTGGAAGTACCACATATTTCCGTTAAAGTCCGCTTGATTCGCTTTTCTAAAAGAACGATAGTTATCAAACGTATTCAATTTTTTATAAAGCTCTTCTTCGCCGGCAGGGGCCGAACCGGCAGGGGTTTGTCCACCCTGAGCATTTTCCGCGGCGGTCGGCGCGTTGGTTTGCGGCTTAGTATTCTTCTCCTCCGTGAGTTGGGGAGTCAGGTTACTCGCGCAAATATTAATAAATTTCAGATTCAGCTTATTTTCATCGATCAAGATCGCCAAGTTGGTCTGATCCGGGGATACCCCGAGGATTCGATCCGACAATCCGCTAACGACTAAAGCCGAGGAGAGTATGACTAAGATTCTAAAGCGATTTAGACCCATGGCGTTCTACTCTCTACTATCGGCCAGAATGAAAAAATTTACCATTTTTTTTGACATTCCCCAAAATATCCGGGTTCACGCGGAGGACGTTCAGAGGACTGAGGACTGAGAATTATTCCTATTACCCTGACAACAATTTTTTTAAAAACGAATTATGTTGGAGCGAGGTGTTACTGGATTTTCGGGGAGCGTCAGCAATTTTGTGTAAATGACGATTTTTAAAAAGATTCCTATGTTAGAATGGATCTTTCCTCTGCCTCAGAGGGTTTCCAACTAGTAGTAGCTTCTGTCTAGCGTGAGCAAAGCGAACGCGTCTGTCCTCAGTCTTCTGTCCTCTGAAAACGAATTATGTTGGAGCAAGGTATCAGAGAACGGAGGGCCGGGGAAAGATCCACTGTTAGCATAAGAATTTTTCTCTATAGCATGGAAACCCGGCTCGCCAATGTTCTGTCTTCCGTCCTCTGACCTCTGTCTTCTGAAAGCGAGCGCTTCAGTCCTCTGATAAGGGAAAAAAGGGCATAGGGAATTTCTGTTTAGATGACCAGTATAGTCAATTTCTTTCAGAGAAACTGTCAGGTGAATACTAAAACTGTACTCCAAATGCAATCCTATAGTATCCCGTGATCTCGAAGATTTTTTTCTGCCAGCTTGGTAATTTCCAAAACTGTCTTAAGATCGATACCTTTTGCAAGCATCTCACGAGCGTCTTCCAGTTTACCCTCGAGTTTACCTTCGAGCTTGCCTTCGAGCCTACCTTCCAGTTTACCTTCCAGTTTACCCTCGAGTTTACCTTCGAGCTTGCCTTTCTGTTTACCCGTTTGCTCTCCCCTCTCAAAACTACCCGCAAGGTCATACGCGTAGTCCCGGTCTGATTTTAGTTTCTCCTCTATACGACGCTTCTGAGCAGGATCGGAAGAGTATTTCTCCAAAATCGCAAACGCCTTACTCAAATCAGGGGTCTTATCTACCAATATTTCCATCTCTTCCTCCGTCAACTCTGGCGTGTGCTTCAGCACATACAACCATCGATATAAATCACTGCCCGTTTTTAGTAACTCTAATACGCTCTCTTCTGGCATCTTCGGAAGTTCCAAAAAGTGAACTTCTAATTCATCCTTTTCAGAAGACAGAGGTCAGAGGACAGACGCGTTCGCTTCGCGCCCGCTAGACAGAAGCTGCCCGATCACGGAAAAGGTAAAGAAGTAGAGGGAAGATCCGCTGTAACACAAGAATCTTCCTCTAGAACATGGAAATTCCGCTCACCAATGTTCTGTCCTCCGTCCTCAGTCTTCTGTCCTCTGCAAACATGAAAAATCTTGCCCGATTCGTCCCTCGCCCTAAGGTCCAAATACGATCTCTTATCCCCGGGATAATCCGTCGGAAGTTCAGGATTTAAAATCGTTATTTCTTCTACCCTATGATCTCCATTCGGATACAAGACGCTTGTTAGTATCGAAGACAAGAGCTTCGGCTCTTCTACAAATAACGACTTAAAGACCAAATCGTTCGTTAAGGGAAAAAAGGGCATAGGGAATTTCTGTTTAGGTGCCCAGTGCGGTCAATTTCTTTCGGAGAAACTGTCAGGTGAATACTAAAACTGTACTCCAAATGCAATCCTATAGTATCCCGTGATCTCGAAGATTTTTTTCTGCCAGCTCGGTAATTTCCAAAACTGTCTTAAGATCGATACCTTTTGCAAGCATCTTGCGAGCATCTTCCAGTTTACCCTCCAGTTTGCCCCTACCATAATTGCCAGCAACATCATACGCGTAATCTCGATCCGCCTTGATCTTTTCCTCGATCTGGCGTTTCTTTTCCGGTTCCGATGAATATGTCTCAAGCAATTCAAACACTAGGTTTAAATCGGGAGTCTTATCTACTACTATACCCATCTCTTCCTCCGTCAATTCTGACGTATGCTTGAACACATACATCCAACGATACAAATCGTCGCCTTCGCGTAACAGCCTTAGCTTCTCCTCTTCCGGTAATTTTGGCAACTCCAAAAAGTGGATTTCAAGTTCGTCCGTTAGGGTTATTTCAGGATTCTCTTCTTCCCTAAGTTTAAACTTACTATGGTAATTCTCTCCGGGTATCAACCTGAAGTCCAATATGTTGATTTGATACACCGGCTTCAAATCTCCGTAACCGTCTCCCGATTTCAACTGGTCCCGAATCAACCCGGAAAGATAATATAAGCTTCGCTTAATGAATGTACTCTGATGGGCTACTTGAACTTCCACGTGAAAGATTCTTCCCGATTCGTCCCTCGCCCTAAGGTCCAAATACGACCTCTTATCCCCGGGATAATCCGTCGGAAGTTCAGGATTTAAAATCGTTATTTCTTCTACCCTATGATCTCCATTCGGATACAAGACGCTTGTTAGTATCGAAGATAAGAGTTTCGGCTCTTCTACAAATAACGACTTAAAGACCAAATCGTTCGTTAAGGGAAAAAAGGGCATAGGGAATTTTTGTTTAGATGATCAGTGCGGTCAATTTCCTTTTAAAAATCGTCATTTACACAAAATTGCTGACACCCCCTGAGGTGGAGGAAAAATCCACTGTAACACCTCTACCACAGCTGCCTTCCAAACTTCGAGCAGCTACTGTCTTCAGTCCTCTGACCTCTGTCTTCTGAATGTCCTCTGCCTCTCAGAGAGCTGAAATTCTTTGAATGGCCTCGACGACTTCCTCTTTTTTGCCGAATGCGGAAAGTCTGAAATAGCCTTCCCCTGCAGGACCGAATCCGGAACCGGGAGTTCCCACGACCTGCGCCTTATCTAGTAATCGATCGAAGAAATCCCAAGAACTTAAACGATCCGGAGTTTTTAACCAAATATAAGGCGCGTTTATTCCACCAAACACGTCATAGCCGACCTTTTGCAGTCCCTCCCGAATCACTTTGGCATTTGCCATGTAATAAGAGATATTTTCCCGAATTTCTTTTTTCCCCTGAGACGAATAAATCGCTTCGGCGGCTTTTTGAGTCACGTAAGAAACTCCGTTGAACTTAGTGGTATGACGTCGACTCCAAAGAGAAGCGACGGGCACTTCTTGGCCGTCCCTTGTCTTGCCTTTTAGCTCTTTCGGAATTACGATATAAGCGCATCGTAAGCCGGTAAAGCCTGCCGTCTTGGAAAAGGATCGGAATTCGATAGCGACGTCTCTCGCTCCTTCTATTTCATAAATCGAACGGGGAATCCCCGGTTCGGAAATAAAAGCCTCGTACGCCGAATCGTAAAGAATGATACTTTGATTTTTTTTCGCGAAATCCACCCATCCTTTTAGAGATTCCTTCGAGGCGACCGCTCCGGTCGGATTGTTCGGAAAACAGAGATAAATTAAATCGGGACGTTCTTTCGGAAATTCCGGTTGGAATCCGTTCTCTTTCGTTGCGGGCATATAAATCAAATTCGCATAACGCCCGTCAGGTCCCGCTTCCCCCGTGCGGCCGGCCATAACGTTGGTATCCACGTAAACGGGGTAAACGGGATCTCCGATGGCGATTTTTGCGTCTGTAGAAAAGATTTCTTGAATGTTTCCGCAATCGCATTTGGAACCGTCGGATACGAAAATTTCGCTTTCGTCCAAGTTTACACCTAACGGCGCATAATCGTTCTCCGCGATCGCTTTTAAGAGAAACGAATATCCTTGCTCCGGTCCGTAGCCGTGAAACCCTTGCAATGTTCCCATTTCTTGGGAGGATCTTACCAAGGCATCCACGACCGAGGCAGCCAATGGAAGAGTAACGTCTCCGATTCCTAAGCGGATAATTTTTGCCTTAGGATTTTTCTCGGAATATGCCTTGACCCTGCGCCCGATCTCCGGAAATAAATATCCGGCCTTTAGTTTCAAATAGTTCTCGTTGATATTCGCCATATTCTTTATTCGTTTTCCTCGTCATTATCGTCGATCGGCCTTCGTCCGGAAAAGCCTTCGTCGTACCCGTGTTCGAAAAGAAGATCCTCTTCTCCTAGATGCCAGCAATAATATCCTTTTCCGTTATCGAAATCGACCAACCAAAGTCCTTTTACTTCGATCCCTAGTTCGCGAATCTTTTCGGCCCATTCGATTAACAATTCTTCGAGTTGGCCCTCTTTCGCCTCCAACTCGTTTTCTCTTAGTATTTCCTCTTTAAGTTCCCGGTGCAGTTCGTTTACGGAAGAGTAAAATTCCTCCGTGATCGACCTAACATAAGGTAGAATTTTACGGGCTTCTTCGTATGTCCAGATTTTCCGTTCCATTAAGAATAAGGCTTTGCTTACAGGTCTTTGATTCCGATCCGATTCGAAACGATTACGACGAGCAAAGTTCCGATCAGAACTTGACTCCTAAAGAAAGGCAGAGTAGAGTCATTCTGCTTACGACTCCGTATTTTGCCTGACGAAAATAGGCCGCGTTCGGCAGATCGTCAACGTCCGTCGAAAGCTCGTTTACCCTAGGAAGCGGATGCAATACGGTCGTATCCTTCTTAGACGCAAGAATGAGCTCCTTATTCACCTTAAAGGATTCCTTTAATCTCTCGAATTCTTTGTGATCCGGAAATCGTTCTTCTTGAATTCGAGTCACGTAGGCAACGTCGCATTCCCAGACTTTTTTGATGTCCTCACTTTCTTCGAAAGAAATCGGAAAACCGGAAAGCCCCTTCTTATAAGAATCGGGAAGCGCGAGTTCCGGCGGAGAGATCAGATACAAATGAACTTTATAATGCCGTAATAGATTGATAAGGCTATGGATCGTTCGGCCGTATTTTAAATCTCCGATGAACGCGAGCACCAGGCCGTCCAATTTTCCTTTTTCGGAAATGATCGTATACAAATCCAACAATGCCTGAGTCGGATGTTGTCCCGCTCCGTCACCTGCATTAATCACCGGAATCCCGACCGCACCGGCGGCGATTCTGGAAGAGCCTTCCACAGGGTGTCGGATCACTGCGATATCCGCATACGCTTCGACCATTTTCATCGTATCGTATAGGGTTTCCCCTTTCGAAATGGATGAGAATTGAAAGCCGACAGTCGAAATGACCCTTCCCCCCAGTCGTTCCATCGCTGCTTCGAAAGACAAGCGTGTTCGAGTGGAAGCTTCAAAGAAGAGCGAGGCCAGAAGTTTTCCTTCCAGGATGCCGAAGGCTTTGCCGGCCTCCATTAAACGTTCCATTTCCCGAGTTTGCTTTACCAGGAAATCAAGGTCTTCTTTGGAGAATTGTTCCGTATCTAGAATATTCTTATGATCGTACGACATTCCGTTGGACAGGATCGGACGGGGGGAATGGTACGCAAGTGATTTAAGGCGTTCAGAGGGCGGAGGACAGAGGACAGAATATTGATGAGCCGGGTTTCCATGTTCTAGGGGAAGATTCTTGTGTTATAGTAGATCTTTCCTCTACCTCTATTACTTTTCCAACGTCTAGTAGCTACTGTCTTCAGTTCTCTGACCTCTGTCCTCTGAAAAATCGAAAAAAACAGTACACTGAGTTCGTCTAAAAAGGGACCCTGAATCAGATATGCGCGATTTTACAGTACTAGTCACCGAAGCCGCCAAAGGCCAAGAAACCGCCTTTACCGAATTGTTTTCCCGATTCGAAAAATATGTCCAGATCGAAGCCGGGAAGCGAATTCGGGACGAATCCAAGGCGGAGGACCTCACACAGGAAGTTTTCTTGGAAACGTGGAGGGTGTTACCGAACCTTCGTGCGCCCGAAGCCTTTCCTTTTTTATTGCGTAGGCTCGTTTTGAAACATTCCGACCGTATTCTTAGGCGAAAGGATCTGGTTTCGGCGGAGTTCAAACCCGAGACCACGATGGCGAGAGCCAAATCGGATCGAGACGAAGAAGCCTGGCGAAAGGAGGTATTACAGGCATTGGAAGAACTTCCGAAGGAAGAGCGGGAATTGCTCAACTTACGATATTTCGGCGAACTAAGTTATGAAGAAATCTCCGAGAGAACCGGAATCGCCGGCGGCAATCTTAAAAATCGTCTAAGAAGAAGCCGCGAATTACTCCGACGAAATCTATTAACAAAATCCGATCGAAGAGATTGGTTGGATGTCCTTCACGGGCCGATGGCAATCGCATCCTAAGGAGAGAACATGGAATCACCCGTATTACCCGATTTAATGCTCCCCGGAATCCGTCTGGATGAGAATAACCTAAAGGAAAGAAAAATTTTTCTTTGGGGACAGGTCGATGATGCTTCCGCCAAGTATGTGATCGATCGACTTTTATATCTGTCTTCGGAAGATCCAAGGAAAGATATCACGTTAATCATAAATAGTCCCGGCGGAGCTAATACTTCGGGAATGGCGATTTTAGATACGATGAATTTAATCTCCAACGATATACGAACTATTTGTATGGGCTTTGCCGGGAGTTTCGGCGCATTGTTGCTGCTTTCGGGTACCAAAGGCAAACGATACGCTTATCCGCATAGTAGAATCATGTTACACCAACCGCACGTTCCCGGGCGATTCGAAGCACAAGCCACCGATATCGGTATTTTTGCATCGATGGTGGAAAAGGAGAAAAAAGAAATCAATCGGATCATTGCGGAAGGAACCGGACAACCTTTGGAAATCATCGAAAGAGATACCGATCGGGATTTTTGGCTATCGGCGGAAGAAGCGGTGACCTATGGAGCTATCGACTCCGTCCTTCAAACATGGAATTCATCGGAATCATCTCCATAGAAGTATTCGTGCAAAATATTTGCGATTAAATATAACTCGATAAGCACCAAGCGCAAATGCCTACATCCATAGGCAGGTCCGGAACGATACGTAACGGGACATCGACCGGAACGACCGGGAAGAAAATCCGATCGTCGACCGTTCGCCCGCAATGTTTACAAGTCGATAACTTCCAAGGCTCGAGAATTTCATCCTCTTTAATGAAGTATTCCGGAAACGGCAATACCTCTTCGTCCTTTTCGATACGTTCTATTAAGGATTCGTATTTCTCTCCGAAAGGAAGCTCGACTCTAAATACATGCATTCCCTCGGGCGTATCGTAACGAAGCAGATTGGGTTTGATGCCGATTTCCTTGAACTGGACTAGCGAAAAAGCGAGGCCTATTTCCTTACCCTCCTCGTCGAAGGGATAATCTTCGTAATACTCGGATATATTTCGATAGGACTTCGCTCTAGATAAGTATTCCGTTAAGTCTTCTTCCGACTCTAACGGAATGACCGCGTTGTTCGAAATCTCCACTGCAAGCCCTGTTTGATTATGCGAAATCGTCGTTTTTAGATGGAATCCTTGCTCTTTTAGCACGGGACGGATCGAAATAGGATCGGAAAAATCCCAGGTACTTCGAAATTCTTCCTCTTTTTCCGCAAGACCGTCGCTTGCAGCATCCCAACCCTTACTCTTAAAATACGAATCGAGACAATTTTCCCGGTAGGCTCTCTCAAGAAGCGTTGAAAGAAGGCTGAGTAACGGCGATAAAAGGTCGGTCTTTTTGTAGAATTCTAGGCAAAAGCGAAGGTAGTTTTCAAGATTGGATTTATAAAAAGAGGAAAGAACTACCCCGTGTAAAACGATTCGTTTACGGGCCTCCATTGCCTGAATCAGGCGATTCCATTTGGCAAATTCGAGGTTCATCCGCTTTCGAGAAAGTCGAAACTTTCCCTTAAAAAGTATCGGGAGTCTCTCTACCCTGTCTCCACTTTTTCGGAGAAAAAACCGTAAAAAACCCCGACCTCGGCAAGGGGAAAATCCCCCTACCGAGATCGGTTACAATACGGTGCTACGTTAGTTTTGATATGTACATGGAAGTCGAACTTCCGGAAGCTGAAATCGGATTTCCGGAAATCGCAACATTGGAATCATTTTTAAATCGCCTTGTATTTCTTTCCATTCGTTCGATCGGGCGAAATCTAAACGGAACTCACCCATAGTTCTAATACTCGATTTTAACTCTCATCATTGTGATGAAAGTTAACTATATTAAACGAATTGAGGAGGTGGAATATTCAGCAAATATTGAGATAGGAGCTTACAGAAGTGAAATTGAAACCTATCCCGTCGGGAAGCCTTCGAATCGAGAAATGCCGGATTATGTATCTTTTCCAGTGAAAGCGGATCAAAGGAAAGTTCCGAGTTTTCGGAACTCTCCACGAAATTACGATCATCTTGGTATTCGGTCTCGACACCCGTTATGCTTTGATCAGGAACGGGATATTTTTTCCCGGGATAAGAACTGAAGTGCGATAAATGGAGAAAAAAAAATAAAGTGGAAAGTGCCAAAGAGGCGGACACCATTCGTAGGCCGTTCAACCTTTTCCCCATTCCCTCAATGCGAATCACAAACGATGGCTTGTCAAGCATTCTGGAAAAAAGTTTTCGAAAGACATATTAGGAAACCGTTCGAGCGATACATTCCGACTCGGAATATATCGTTTTTGAAACAAAATCTCATTTGAAAGACCGTGGGGCTGGACAAATATTCGGTCACCGTCGCGTCAATTTCCATGAGAATCGTTATATTTCAATTAACGATAATCTTTAAATGCCTTTGCTCTTTAAGATTTCCCGAAGGTTTTCGAAACCTGATTTGCCCAAAAGAGCAAACATATTTCGTTTGTAAGCTTCTACACCGGGTTGATCGAAAGGATTGACATTCAACAAAGTTCCGGAAATGCCGCAGGCCAATTCGAAGAAATACATTAAACTTCCTAGATTTTCCGGGTTTGTGTCGGGAAAACATAACTCGATACAAGGAACGTTTCCCTCCGAATGTGCAGTTAAGGTTCCGAGTATCGCTTGGCGATTGACTTCGGACATCGGCTTCGCCGCGAGAAAATTAAGACCGTCCAAGTCATCCTTGTCCGCGGGTATGGTTATATCTTCTTTAACGGTTAGTGGATGTAAGAAAGTTTCGAAGAGTCGACGCTCTCCTTCCTGCAGATATTGACCCATCGAATGCAAATCGGTCGTAAGATTTACTCCGGCGGGAAAAATTCCTTTCCCGTCCTTTCCTTCGCTCTCTCCGTATAATTGCTTCCACCACTCGGTGAACGTTCTTAGGGAAGGAGTAAAACTGGACAGAACCTCGATGGTTCTCCCGGATCGATAGAGACAATTTCTGAGTGCTGCATATCTGCAGGAAAGATTTTCTTCCGGATTGGTACTTGTAAGTAATCGATTCGAAGCTTCCTGAAATCCGTTTACGAAAGCACCTATGTCTATTCCCGCTGCCGCAATCGGGAATAATCCTACCGGAGTCAAAACCGAATATCTTCCTCCCACGTCGTCGGGAATGACAAAGGTAGTAAACCCCAGAGCCTCCGACATTTTTCGTAAGGCGCCTTTTGAAGAATCCGTCGTAGCGATAATTCGTTGTTTTGCCCTGTCCCCGTATTTTTTTTTAGTCAAGTCCCATAGGAGTCGGAAAGCAAGAGCGGGTTCCGTAGTGGTTCCGGATTTAGAAATCACGTTGATCGAAAACTCCCTCGTTTCGAGATACTTTAAGAGTTCGGCGTGATACCGGCTATCTAGATGATGGCCGGCATAAACGATTTCGGGAGAACCTAGTTTCGATTTCGAAAAATACGGTTTGGATGCGTCGATAACGGCTCTTGCTCCCAGATACGATCCGCCTATTCCCACTAGAACGATCGTATCCGATTGTCTTCGAATTCGTTCGGCTTCGGAAGAAATTCTCTGGATCGATTCGGATCGAATCGTCCGAGGCAGATGAACCCAACCTAAAAATTCTCGCCCTTTTCCCTTTCCGGAGATTAAATTTTCTAGAGCGACGCCTGACTCTCTCAACAGCGCTTCTCTTTCGTTTGCCTCTAGAAATTCGGAGGCAAACCGATCTTTTAATTCGAGTGCAAAGGTCATAGATCCTCCCGACTCACGCAGAATAACGACCCGGCATCGAATAGCAAGGAAAAGATAATCATCTACTATTACGAGTTCTTCTCTCGACGGACAAAAGCGGCTTGCATTTTAAGAAGCGAAGCGGATTTTATTCTTCCGATTCCCCGGTATGTCCAATTATTCGTTCGAAGCGTTAACCTCCGTCCTAAATTCTTTTACTCCAATTTCGATCGAGAGTGAATTTCGTTTCTTTTCGGCGCCGGCGAGAATCAATATTATCGGAGAGCATGTCGACTATGCCGGCGGAATCGTACTGCCGGCGGCCATAGATTTCCGCGTCCATGCTGCGGTCAGAAAAAACGGCACCGATGTATATCGCTTGTATTCTCTCGATTTTCAAGCTTCCAAAATCGTCAAAGAATTAGAATACGACGAGGAACTCACTTGGGCAAACTACATAGTAGGAGTCGTCTCCGAAGCTAAAAAAAGAGGGCTATCAGTGCCGGGTTTCGATCTTTCTTTCGGAGGAAATATTCCGCAAGGCGCCGGATTATCCTCTTCCGCAGCCGTAGAAGTCGTCACCTGCTATGCGCTCTCCGAGCTTTTCGGGTGGGGTCTTCCTCTCAAAGAAATCGCTTTGCTAAGTCAAGCGGCGGAAAATAAGTTTGTGGGTGTAAATTGCGGAATTATGGACCAGCTGATCATCACGGTCGCGGAAAAAGAAAGCTGTATTTCGCTCAACACGCAAACTCTAGAGTATGAATTCCATCCGTTAGAATTACGGAATTATGAATTCTATTTGATCGATTCCAAAAAAAAACATAGCTTAAAGGAAAGCGGATATAACGAACGTAGGGCGGAAGTCGAATCGGCGACGGAAAAAATCGGACGATTGCATCCGGAATTATCCAACCTTTATAATGCGGAAGAAAAATGGTTGGAAGCCGCGGGATTGACTCTTTCGGAGAAGAAAAGGGCCCTCCACGTGATCGGCGAGAAGGAAAGAACGAATAACGTTATTCGAAATTTAATTTCAGGAAGCATTTCGGAAATAGGGTCCGAACTGTTTGCCTGCAACGATTCTCTTTCCCGATTGTTTCAAGTCAGCTCTCCCGAAACCGACTTTATCGTGGATTGGCTTAAATCGCAAAAAGTGATCGGCGCAAGAATGATCGGAGGCGGATTCGGGGGATGTGTGCTCGTTTTAGACCTTATCGGAAGATCCGATTCTCTTTTTTCCCGATTAAACCCTGCCTATCATCTAAAATTCGGCCACTCGGCGGAAATCTATCATTTCCGAATTTCGGACGGAGTGCGTGAAGATCGTTGATCGGAAAGAAAAAACGGTCGAAAAATCCCAGGACAAAACGCAGACTGTTCGATAGACTACGGATTCTACTCCCGTAAGGGCTAGTTAGAGCCCGGAAGCATTTGGAAACTATGGCGGAAACTCCACTTAATTTAGATAGTCAGGAATTCGATCATGATGCCCCCGAATTGGGGGTATTTTTGGATCCGAGTAATAATCCGCCTGGACTTGCCAACGAGGCTATTGTCATAAAGATCACCGGGGAAATAAACCTATATTCGGCTCAGATTATGAAGGAAAAATTCTTTCATCTGCTCGACCGGGGATTTTTATACTTATTGGTAAACATGGAGAATGTGAAATACATAGACTCGTCCGGTTTGGGCGTGTTTATGGCGACTCATTCCAGACTCGTGAAATCGGGAAAAGGAGGCATCGCGGTTTTTGCTCCTTCTTCCCAAGTGAATAAAATTCTAGAACTTACAAAACTGAAAAACCTGATTCGCGTCGGTTCCACTTCTACCGAAGCCTGGAAACTACTCTCTCCATAATCCATAACGGATGATCGCACCTAAAGAATTTCAGAAACACATAGACACGCTTCTCCATTGCAGACTTTGCCCGAAAATGGAGGGTAATCCCGTTCAAGGATGCGTCCCTCGATCGAAAATTCTTAGTCTTGGACAGGCGCCGGGAATTCACGAAGAAAGATTCGGAAGGCCGTTTGCATACACTGCCGGAAAAACCTTATTTAAATGGTTTGCCTCGATCGGAGTGGAAGAGGAACTCTATCGCTCTAAAGTAACTATGTCGGCGGTCTGCAGATGTTTTCCCGGAAAAGCAAAAAGCGGAGACCGTAAACCGGACGCCTCCGAAATCGAAAATTGCTCGAGATATTTGGAGTTCGAAGTTCGTTTTAATCGGCCGGAGTTAATCATTCCGATAGGCAAATTAGCGATCGATCAAATGTCGGATGATAAAAAATACAAATTGGACGACGTGATCGGAAAGAAATTTCGCAGAAAATTTCACGGAGTAGAGTTGGATTGGATTCCATTGCCTCACCCATCGGGGTTGAACGTTTGGAATCATACCGCTGAGGGCAAGATATTGATCGCTAAAGCCTTGGATTTGATTCGCACTCATCCGATCGTAAAGCAAGAACTAGTCCAGAAATCGCGGTAATCAATACGAATTGACTTCCCTCCGAAAAAGCAGGGGGCGTCGGAATACTTATTTTAGATCGATCTCCCTTCTTTCGTTTTAATCCTTCCAACTCCACCATTTCATTTTCTCGGGTTCGGGTAATTCGGTAGAGGAAACATAAACGGCGCAACGAAATACGTACAGCATACATCGATCCACTCGGGTTCCCTGAAGTTTACAAAGCTCTTCGAAGAGAAACTCCGGATTCTTCTTCGATAATTCCTGCTTACTTCGTAGACCTAGATTCCATAGATCCTCCGCTATAACCTTACCCACTCCTGGTAAGGTACGAAATTCCTTAAGAACGAGACTTTTTTCCGAACCCACAACCGTACGATATCTTTCAAACGAATATAAATCAAGCCTTTACGGAATTTAAAAATGCGGGAACGCCCGAATAAAATTCCGAATTTCGGATCTCAATCAATCCTTTATTCAGGACATTTTTGCGAGGCGGAATTCGAAAACATGACGCTTTATACTTAAACCGTCCCGGTATTCAAGCGAGGAGTCCGCGAACCGGTATCTTTTTTCCGAATTTTTTCCGTTCCGAAACTTATCCGGCAAAGGTATTTCTGAAATTGCATAAGTCAAATGATGAAGCCGACGAACTCCCGATCGACAGAAGATTTCGAATGAAATGATTTTAATGATTTCTCTCAACAGGCTTGCATAAGCGAAGCGATAAAGAATGATTGATCAATACTAAGAACCGTCGTATATGTTTGCAAAATCTCCACACGACTTATGAGTCAGAAATCCGATGGATGTTCGAATATCGTTAATCGCAGTTTCAACCCTGATCGCTTGCGAATTTTTTTCCTGCGCGAGTGCGGCTCCCGTACGACCTAAGGAGGGAATCCGGGGAAATTCCGCATTCGTTCGGGATACCGCACTCTACAAATTGCGAGAACGAATGAAATCGGAGGGAATCGTAGGATTAGGGATTACTATCGTCGACGGCGAAAGGACCCTAATCAGTGCAGGATTAGGAAAGGCATCCTCCGAAAACGAAGTCTCCGAAAATACGATTTTTAAAGTGGGTTCCCTCTCCAAAATATTTACAGGGATCGCGGTTTTGCAATTAGCGGAGAACGGAAAAATAGTGTTGGATGATCCCGCGGAAAAGTATATTCCCGAACTCAAAGGGCTATCCTCCAGATTTCCCGACGCAAAACCGTTTACGATTCGGCAACTTTTAACGCATCACTCCGGTTTACCTTCGGATATTTTCGAGGATTGGAAGTTATCCGATCATTCATACGAGAAATATCCCTACAACGAACTCCCGCCCCTATTGCAGGGAATTCACTTAACGCGAAAACCGGATACCGCATTCGCTTATAGTAATTTAGGATTTTCTATATTAGGTATTATCGTAGAACGTGCAAGCGGTTATCGTTTCGAAGATTATATGAAGACATACATATTCGGGCCAGCCGGCATGAAGAACACCAGTTTTTACGACGACCTTCCCGAGAACGAAAAGGCCAGCGGGTATGCCGGTGGATTTTGGAAATCGGAAATGAAAGTTCCGAAAATTCGCGATCTCGCGGCGGGATCTCTTTCCACGACACCTAGCGATATGGGTTCGTTTATTAAGGCGTTATTTACGAAAAATAAATACGGGAACAAGCTCCTGACTAACAGAAGCTTTAACGAATTCTACGCTAAGCAAAACAAAAGGATAGAAAGGGATTTAGACTTCGAGATAGGATTGCCTCTATGGAGATTGATGGACGATAAAAACAATCTAGTTTTTGCCGGGCATGGAGGAGATTTACCTCCTTTTTCCTCCTACTTTCTATTGGATCCGGAAAGGGAAACCGGGATCTTTATAGTTTCCAATACTTTAACGTCCGGATCCACGGGATTAGAGGATCTCGCGATCGACTTGTTATCTCTTGCATCCGAAGCGAAGTCGGGAAAAACGATATCTTTACCGGAAAAAACCAAATTGCGGAAAACTCCGAATAAAGACGAACTTCTATCCTGGAAAAAATGGGAAGGATACTATGCATCCCCGCACGGGTTGCACAAACTTGAAATCGGAAATAAAAATCCGAATTTAAACCTGTTCTCTTTCAACATTTCACTGCATCCCCTCCAGGACGGAGATTTCGTTCCGAAACTACCGAGACTGTTCGGCCTCTTCGAATCGGCAAACGATAGCCTCGAACAGTTCAGAATTTCGTTTCACGAATTTTCAGGGCAACCTGCTTTGGCATTCTCTACGATTCGAATCCCGAGAGGAGGAGTCTTGGGAATTGCGGAGAAAGTAGAGCCGTACGCTCTCCCGACCGAATGGGAAGATCGATTGAATCTGTATAAGCCCGAATGTATGGACCAAGGCGATATATTAGAAAAAGTGCAATTCGAATACGACAGCGAGTCCGGATTCATTCTAATGCATTTATTCCTAAAATTGCCATGGGGAAACACCGAGGAAATATTCCCGGTCAAACCCATGGACAGGAACTCGGTGATAATTCTGGGGCACGGTAGAAATCTAGGAGATACTTTGACGTTCGGCGAGGATGAAAAAGGGGAAATACTATATTATTCCGGTCATAAAATGCGGCGAATCAGAATCACCAGCTCGGATTCGTATAATCGCACAAAAACCAAAACAGGCTGTCCGGCGAATGTGCCTTTAACGAATCTCCTAAAGAATCTGCATGTCTTAAAGCAAAAACAAAAGGAGTGACCCTATTTCTCCGAGTATCCGAGGACTTCCCAACACCATTTTCTTTCGAACTCACGATTCGAAAACGAAACGGTTTCGGGATCCGCCGCCTTTACGAGAGCGTCCCAGGCTTGAACATGAAAACCCTCTTCGACTATCCTCGCAGCCGGAAATTCTCCCCCAAGTTCCTCCGCCTTCCGAACCGCTTCTTCCCAGCTCATCTCTTGAAAAACAGGTATATATTCCCGAGCTTCTTCTATCCATTGCTTCGGGAAATCGGATTCCTTGGACAATACTAGCACGATACGGTGAAGCATATTCTCGCCTCTATGAGCCAAAGATCGAGACAAATAAGATGCGGGAATGCTGGAAAATTCCATTATAATTTCATTGATTAGTTTTATGGAAAATGGCTGCCCGGGATAAAGGATCAGATCGGTTACCGTAAACGGGTCGATTTGCAGCCTTTGTTTCAATTTGGATAAAAACTCCGTTTTAGTTGCTTCTAAATTTCTCGATTTCCACCAAATAGAGACATGTCTCGCGCCGGGTCTCGCTAAATCCGAAATCCCTTCATCGCTCTTTTTCTCGGGTGAAAAGCAGAATACGTCATCGAAGTTCGGATCATAATTCGCCAGAAACGGTCTCGGGGTCTCGTCCAAACGACGATCCAAGCGATCCTCGGACATAAATAGGGTCGAGCTCAGATCCTCGGCGGAAAAATTCGGAGTTCGAATGACCCGATACGGAGGTTTCGGTAGATAAATCAGCCCTTCCCTTTGGGCATCCCTTCGCATAACAGTTCCGGGTAAGACGGATAAGGGAAAAACCTGCACCCATTCTCCAAGCCCGTGTTCGTAAAAAAATTCGATTCCGTTCAATACGTCCTCCGGAGAATCTCCGGGAAGACCAATGATAAGGTCCAGAAGAAGTTCGATCCCTCTATCAGCCAACATTTTAGCCGCCTCTGCGACCTTCTCGGGAGTTCCATAGCGCTTCACACGCTTTAAGGTTTCCTTATTAATGGATTGCATGCCCAATTCGATTCTGTCGAAGCCGGCCAGAGCGAGTTTATCGGCAATTTTCTCGGTGATCCCTTCCGATCTTAATTCTCCGAACATACTCATCTGCCTGTCGAAATTGACGTCTATAATCGCATCCAGGAATTCCTCGAATCCGGGCCGATGATTGAATGTCGGATCCAGAAAAACGAGTTCTTTAGCGCCTCTATCCTTTAGATTCTTTAATAGCTTTACAGTTTCAGGAATATCTAAAGTTCTTAGCACGTTGCTGCTTTTAGGATAGAAACAGTAAGTACACTGCGACCTGCATCCTCGTACCGTCTCCAAGTAGGTCGACCTGGCGGGATCCACCGGAACGAATCCTTCCAAATAGGGAGAAGGATAACTAGTAAGAGGAAACGAGGCGTTCTCTTCCGGAGAAAATTCTCCCATTCTTCCGTCTTCCTTTCGTAAGGCGATATTCGGCAGGGACCTTGGGTCTTCTTTTTTTAAGAGAGCTTCCAATAGATAGGAAAAAGTATGCTCCGCTTCGCCGGACATTGCGATATCGTAGCCTGTTTCGGCCAGTATAAACGGATTATCCGAATTCACTTCCGGACCGCCGATCAGGATTTTCGTATTAGGTGACCGAGCCTTCACTTCCCGAGCGAGATGTAGACTCCTTTCGGAATTCCAAAGATAGAGGGAAAAACCTACGAATTCAGGTTCGTCTTTTGCGATGCGATCCGCTAATCGGCTGTCGCCTTCCTGGTCGGTGATCAAAGGGTCTAGGACCTCCACGCTCAAACCTTTTTTTTCCAAGCCGTTAACTCTCGCGGACACAGCCAAGCAACCCGCCGCCAAAGGAACGTTCCCCGTCGCAGCAAAGGCGGTCGGAGGAGGGACCGGAAGTTGTACTAGTTTGAGCTTAGACATAAAACAGAGGACTGAACATTGATGAGCCGAGTTTCCATGTTCTGGAGAAAGATTCCTGTGTTACAAGGATTTTTCTCTTTCAGAGGACTGAACATTGATGAGCGGGGTTTCCATGTTCTATGGAAAGATTCCTGTGTTATAGTAGATCTTCCTCTACCCCCGCTGCCTTTCGAACTTCGAGCAGTTACTGTCTTCTGTCCTCTGACCTCTGTCTTCTGAAAGCGAACGCGTCTGTCTTCAGTCCTCTGTCCTCTGAAAGCGAACGCGTCTGTCTTCAGTCCTCTGTCCTCTGAAAGCGAACACGTCTGTCTTCAGTCCTCTGTCCTCTGAAAGCGAACGCGTCTGTCTTCAGTCCTCTGTCCTCTGTCCTCTGAAAGCGCAAGTTCTGCCTGGAATAATTCTTGAGCCAAAATTAACTGGACAAATTGTCTTCAAGCTATCAAATTTATGAATAAGTATGAATCGAGACCAGGTAATTGAGAGTATTCGTAAGAACATACTGACTATCCAGTCGTATGGGATAGATTCGATCGGCATTTTTGGATCCGTTGCAAGAAACGAGAATACTCATAATAGTGATTTAGATGTCCTTGTAAGCTTTCGCGATGGTGAACTTAATTTAGATTCGTATATGGATTTAAAGTTTTATTTAGAAAATTTATTTAGCTGTAAAGTTGATTTAGTTACGGTATCGAGTATAAAACCATATTTTAAAGAGCGAATATTACAAGAAGTTGTATATGCAGCGTGATTTTGGCGCCTACTTGCAAGATATTGTTGATAGCATTAATGAAATTGAGAAATTTACCGCCGGAATCAATTCGAAATCTATCTTCCTTAATAATATAGAAAAGAAACGAGCTGTTGAACGTGATATAGAAATTATCGGTGAAGCAGTCAAAAAACTCCCTGATAGTATTCGTAGTTTACATCCTGAAATCGAATGGAAGAAAATAGCCGGTATACGGGATATTTTAGCACATGGTTATTTCTCAATTGATGATGATATTATTTGGGATATTGTTAAGAATCGCTTAGCCTCATTGAAAGAAGCTTGCTCTGATCTTTTGAAGCATCCTGATTATTAGCGGGACCAGCGTATAACTAAAAATTGTCGCGGCGCTTCAGGCTCGCGAATGTCGGATCGCCTTGGCCGTTATGCGTAATGACAAAAAACCGCAAGATAAAACCGAGTTCATTCTTTAGGACATTATCCTCAACGTCTAGCAGCTACTATCTGCAGAGGACGGAAGACAGAGGACAGAACATTGATGAGCAGGGTTTCCATGTTCTACAGGAAGATTCCTCCGTTATCAGTGGATTTTTCGTCTAACCCCGCTGCCTTTCGAACTTCGAGCAGTTACTGTCCTCTGACCTCTGTCTTCTGAACGCGTCTGTCCTCTGTCCTCTGCGTGGGAGCTCCATATCCGACTTGATTTTGGGATTTATTTCCAGGAAAGATCAATTTTTTTATGTTTAGAAGCGCATTCAGCTAAGTATAAATTAATTAGATTCTGATACGGAATACCTGTTTGATCTGCTAATCCTTTGAAATATCCTATTGTATCGATATCAACCCTGATGGTAATTGGTTTTTTCAATTTTTTTAAATAAGGATTTTTTTTGGATTTTGAAAAGTCATATTCCTTTTTCATAAAAATGCCTCGTATTGTTTAGATTCCGATTTTGTAGCTTTTCGTGCAGAAATAATTCGTATGATATCTTTTGATGATCGGTAACAATGAGAGACCATTAATAGATTCAGTTTATAGCTAAATCCCAAAATAACGAACCTTTCTTCATCTTCTGAATGTTCCGGATCATTAATCACCCTTGCGTTTTCATCGAAAAAAACAGTCTTAGCTTCTTCGAATGATATTCCATGTTTTCTTTTATTAGCTGAGCTTTTTGTCGGATCCCATTCAAAGTCAATTTCTGACATATGTATAGTATCAATATATCATACATATTTATTACGTCAATATAGATTTATGACAGGTGTTAGATTTAGACTGAGGACAGGAAGAGGTATTAGGTTTTAGACATTGATGAGCCGGGTTTCCACATTCTACAGGAAGATTCCTCCGTTATCAGTGGATTTTTCCTCTACCCCTGCTGTCTTTCGAACTTCGAGCAGTTACTGTCTTCTGTCCTCTGACCTCTGTCTTCTGCAGAGGACAGAACATTGATGAGCAGGCTTTCCATGTTCTATGGAAAGATTCCTGTGTTATCAGTGGATTTTTCGTCTAACCCCGCTGCCTTTCGAACTTCGAGCAGTTACTGTCTTCTGTCCTCTGACCTCTGTCTTCTGAAAGCGAACGCGTCTGTCTCCCTGAGGACAGATGACAGAGGACTGAAGACAGAACATTGATAAACGGAGTTTCCATGCTATAGATAAAGATTCTTGTGTTATAGTAGATCTTCCTCTACCCCTGCTGTCTTTCGAACTTCGTGCAGCTACTGTCTTCTGTCCTCTGCTAGCTCGATTCACTCGGTCGTACTGGTCCAAAATGCCTGTTTGATGCTTTCTTGCTTTGTAAGCTCTTCTACAAGGCTATCCAGCTCCACTCCTTCAACGGAAGTAGAAACTAAAACGGCTCGGATATGAACTAAATCGTGCCCGAATGGACTAATAATAAGATCCCGAACCGGGTAGTTGGCCTGCTCCAAAAATTGTTCCAATAATTGCAGCGCTTCCTTATGTTTTTCCCTGACTGCAATTACGTTCATGGTCATCGTCGCTTCTACGAATCGAGTGTCCAAAGGTTGACGATTAATACGATTCACGATCGGCCTCAATAACGTATTGGTGGCAAGAACGAAGGCGGAACCTAAAAAAGCCTCTAAAAGTAGATCGGCTCCTGCGCAGGCCCCGACAGCGGCGGAAGTCCAAAGGGTTGCGGCCGTATTCAAACCGCGGACATTTCCGTCCCCACGCATGATCACCCCTGCCCCAAGAAAACCGATTCCTGAAACGACATAGGCCATTACATGCACGGCTCCGTCATGCCCATGGAGTCGATTTGCCGCATCGACAAAAATTGCGGATCCTACCGACACGAGTACGTTCGTCCGCAGGCCCGCCGTTCTTTGCCGATACTGTCTTTCCAACCCGATCAGTCCGCCGAGAACAAACGCGGCACTCAAGCTAATGATCGTATCCAGCAGAGAGATAATATTAATTTTATGAAATGCTTCCATGTTATCCTAATCTTTTCTCGGCTCGTCCAACAAACCGCCCCATTGACTCCAAGCCTGTCCCCAAAATCCTCGATCCCAAATATCGCCGCTCGCTTCCATTTGTACGGGCAATCGATTCCATGGTACTCCCGGGAACCTGTGATGGATTCGATGATAATTGAAATGAAGAAAATATCCGCTCAATCGAAACGGCAAATATAAATTATACGCCGAGTTCTTATCGTCGATTTCCTTCCCATAATGATAGGCGTTATCGAAAAAAGAGACAAAGAATGCCCTAAGCAATACTGCAATACCTAAAATCCAGCACTGCGTTCCGAAAAGCCAGACGGAGGGAGCGTAGACCATCGCCGTGAAAAACAGGTCTTTTCTGATTTCGGTCAGAATTTCCGGCTTGTATACCCACTTGAAGAAAGCTTCTTCGATCGGAAGTTTCGAGAGCCTGGCAGAAATCGGTTTCGTTAAAATGGTCGGCAATGCTAAAAATAAACCGACCGCTACCTCAAAACAATACGTGGCGAGAGTGATCCTAAAATAATACCGTAAACTTTGCAACCAACGAGGATAGGAAGAGATCGGATCAAAGAATTCGATCCGATCTCCCGCTTCCCGATTGTATTTATGGTGCATCAAATGGCCTGCTTTCAATACGGCAAATTGAGTCCCGAATAGAATCGCGAGACATCTTCCCCAAAATTGGTTTTGAGAACGATTATTGGAAAAATTTCCGTGGATGCTTTCATGGATTAAATTCCAGAGCGCGTAAGACACCGGTCCGGTCGATATCGCAACCGGCAATCCGATCCAAAACGAACCGGGGAATAGCAGTAGTAAAATCGGTACTGCGTACTGAAAACTTCCAAAAAAGAATACGAACAGCCAAGCCAGCCTGATATTGAGGTTGGTAGGAAGATCTCTTGTGGGAATCGTCGAAGAAAAAGACATCTTGATTTCCTATTCTAATTCTCCAGTTTGGGCGGCAATCGTTTCGGCAGGAAAAAATTGCCTCCCGTTTTATACACGATCGGTCCAAGTTAACGATATGATAAACGCTAGACAAGCCGCGATTTTTTCTCTTTTTCTTATCATCACCGGGTGTTTTCCGCTAGATCCGGACCGCGTTTCTTCCCCTAGTTATAAAGATGGCCGGTATAGAAACTTGGCTCCCGACGAAGAACTCGTCGGCAAATCCTTCTTTTCCGTATTAAAATGGAAACTGTTCGGTCCCCACGATCCTCCCACAGTCAAAGGATTGAGCAACGAATTACCTTTGGTATTAGAAAGATCTGCTGGAGACTTGATCGCGGCGGAGGGAAGGATCCGAGCAGTGTGGTTAGGTCATTCCACGATCTGGATTTCCGTTACCCAAAAAGGAAAAACGATCAATATCCTGACCGATCCTATCTTTGAATCTCCGACTCCGATTTTGGTGGACCGTTGGGTCCCGTTACCGATACCGAAAGAATCTCTTCCTGCCGTGGATTTCGCGATCGTCAGTCACGCTCATAGGGACCATTTAGATCGGGACAGTCTCCGGTTTTTACGTTCTAAAAATCCTAATTTAAAAATCCTGCTACCGTCCGGAATGAAAGCCTTCTCGGAAGATGAGAAGCTGGGTCTCGCGCAAGTCCAGGAAATCGGTCAAGTAACGCATCATGATTTCGTAAAGATAGTGTTTCTTCCGGCGTACCATTGGAGTCGTATGGGAGTCAACGATACCAACCAGTATTTTTGGGGAAGTTATGCCATTGAGGCTGCCGGAAAACTGATCTACTTTGCCGGGGACACCGGGTATTCCGTTCATTTTAAGGAAATTGCAAAGCTTTTAGGAAAGCCTATCGATTTGGCATTCCTTCCGATCGGGGCATATAAACCCAGATGGTTTATGAAACATGCTCATATCGGCCCGGACGAGGCTCTTGCGGCTTCCATAGACTTGGACGCCAAATCGTTCGCTCCGATTCATTGGGGAACCTTTCCCCTCGGAGACGATCTTCCGCAAGAACCGGTATTGGATTTAAAAGGAAAACTTAATTTTCCCGAAATTCCGGACATAAAAGGATTAAATCCATTGTACACCGGTATATCTTGGGGAAATAAAAACGGGGTCAGAGTGGTCCCTTGGACGATCGGTAGCGGCATCGATTTAGAATAAAGCATAGGGAAAAAACCTGGCGCCGTATTTCATTTTGTGAATTCTGGTATTTTCGGAACAAAGCCAAAGGTACCAGAAAAATGAAAAATAAATTTTTCCCCGAAACAACTATAAACGGTAAGTTCGTTTATTATCTAGCGTTGATACTCATTCCGGCAATCACTCTAACATCGAACCTAGAGTCAAAAGAGCCGGACAAGACGGAAGTCCCGTTTGCGGCAACAGAGGCGAAGCAGGAACAGGATTCCTCCAAACCCAAAGCGAACGTTAGGCGAGTCGATGAGAGAAAGGGCACTTGGACGTTTCAATGGGGTTATAATAGGACCGCTTTTTCGCAAAGCGATATCAACTTCAGAGGTCCGGGATACCATTTTACTTTAAAAGGTGTGGATGCTCGGGACAAACCGCAAAGCTTAGATTCCGCTTATGTAAATCCGACTTTATGGGAAACTCCTCAGTTCAATTTCAAGTTCGCGTACTATATTACGGATCATTTTTTCATCTCCTTCGGAGAAGACCATATGAAATACGTAATGACTACCGGACAAGCCGGAACGATCTCGGGTTATATCGATCCCCTGGCTATAGAAAAAGCGAGATTCGCGACTTCTCCCGAATCCGCAGTTTATCTATATATGTTTCCGAACAATCTTAACCAATTTGCGGGATATCACGGCGGGGGACAAACCGTGAATATCACGCCTGACTTTTTAAAGTTCGAACATACCGACGGTTTAAACTTCTTCTTTATCGAGCCCGGTTTTACGAATTCGTTTTGGGTTTCGAAAGACGGGGAGCACGCGTTCAGTTTAGTGGGCTCCGCGGGTGGCGGACCGGTTATTTGCCGAAGTGACGTCCGATTATTCGGGGAAGGAAAAAATAATCACTTCCATTTGTCCGGGTACGGACTCACCGCCTATGTAGGAGCTAGACTCGACCTGTTTAAATCCTTCTTCATCGAATTCGGCGCGAGAGGCGGATACATAGATTTGCCCAGCATCCTAACCACCGGAAGAAGTAAAGAAAGAGCCTCTCAGAATTTCGACTTTATGGAGATGATCGGATCCGCCGGAACGACCTTTTAAAGGGATGAATCGATAGATGATATCCGGGCTCCAAGGTTTTATTCGAAAATTAGAGGTAAGCACGGTCCAGTTGGATGTGCAGGGCGTCACCTATGAGATCACCATTTCGTTTAAAACCTATTTGGAACTAAAGGATACGTCGATCGGCGGTAAAAAAGAAATCCGACTCCATATCCATCATTCGATAACCGAGCGAGGGCAGCGTTTATTCGGTTTTTTGCATGAACGCGATAAGGAATTCTTTAAGGTAATGAAAGGATTGCACGGGATCGGGGAAATGACCGCTTTAAAAGTGCTTTCCTTTTTTAGTCCTTGGGAATTGTACCGAATCGCTTCTTCCGGTCAGGCAAAGGATCTGGAAAAGATCCCGAAAGTCCGCGCCAAAACTTCGGAAAAGATTTTCTTCGAAGTGAAACAAAATATGAAAAAGCTGGAGCTATTTCTGGAAGGAACTCCGGCCGATCCGATCCCTTCGGACATTCGACGAGAAGAATTATCTTCCCCGGAAGATAGATTTAAGGAAACGGCGGTGCAAGCTCTGGTTCAGCTAGGATTCGACGATAAGTCCGCACTTAAGGAAGTCGAAAAAGTCTTAAAAAAGCAAGAGTTTCAAGATACGGGAGAATTGGTCCGGGAAATTCTAAAGAATCTATGAAGGCGCTACGGAGAATTTCATAAACGGAAATTCCCAGGATCTCAAGCGGTCCAAGATTCCTCCTTCAATCGACACGGAGAATCTTGGATCGATCAGGTTAAAGAGTAAGCGTCTACCGAGACGCCCCTATTCAAAGAAGGCAGAATGCATTAGAATTTCTGCATGAATCATTTATCCGCAAGTTTGGACTGGCCAACGATTTTAGAGAAATTTGAAAGTGCGGACTAAAATACGTGCACGCGATAGACTGAAATGCGGATTGTTTAGATATCGCCGTGTGAGGTGGAATCGGGAAGCGAAAGAGAATATCGGTTTTGTAGAGACAGTGGAAATATCTCCGTATATAAAAAAGGAGTGATTGTTGTTAAAAATTAGATAGGCTTAACTCCGGCATATTTAGAATTAAATTTGAAATTTAGTTCGAGTCTAGGAAGCCAAATCCGGGTAAACCTAAGCTCCGTTCGACCTGGAAAGACAAATTTACGGAAGGCAATCCGTACGCTTTTATCGGAAAAGCAATACCAGAATAATTTCTGTTTTAAAAGAACCAATTCCGTTATTTTATACAGAAAGGACCCTACCATTTCCATAACGATTCCACTTTTAATTTCAATGAAAATTAGACCTTAGAACAAAAAATGGCTTGATCCAAATACTTCATATTTAAAGTATTAATGCATAAACTAATTGCTTCGTTGGTTCGAACGATGCATAAGGAGCAGAACGATGTTAGAAACTTTACTTTCCACCAATGAGGACCTGGTCCCTCTGATTCTTAGGATCACACTCGCTGTCGTGATCTTCCCTCACGGCGCTCAAAAACTTTTCGGCTGGTTTGGCGGTTACGGCTTTAAGGGAACCTTCGGATATCTAACCCAACAGGCAGGTCTCCCTACAATCATTGCCACCCTCGTAATACTCGGTGAGTCGCTCGGATCGATCGCCGTTTTATTGGGCATTCTTACTCGCTTTTCGGCCATCAGTATCGGAATAATCATGGTCGGCGCCGCCCTCATTCACAAAAGCAACGGCTTTTTTATCAATTGGCATGGCGCTCAAAAAGGAGAGGGATTTGAATTCCACCTATTAGCGATCGGAATCGCATTGGCACTCGGAGTTACTGGTGGAGGATTGTTTTCCCTCGATCAGTTCATTCTCACCCTATTCTAGGAAAAAATCATGCTGCCTTCTCCGGGAATTGAATCCGTTACGGGTAGTGTCTTTCCGGAGATCCATTTTCACGGAAAAGGCCCACCCGAACAGAGGACGGAAGACTGAGGACAGACGCGTTCGCTTCGCTCGCGCTAGACAGAAGCTGCTCGACATTGTAAAGGCAGCAGCGGCAGAGGAAAAGATCTACTGCACAGGAGCTCCAACATAATTCGTTTTTAAAAAAATTGTTGTCAGGGAAATAGGAATAATCCTCTGTCCTCTGTCCTCTGTCCTCTGTCCTCTGTCCTCTGTCCTCTGTCCTCTGTCCTCTGTCCTCTGTCCTCTGTCCTCTGTCCTCTGTCCTCTGTCCTCTGACCTCTGTCTTCTGACCTCTGCCCCCAAATTCTCTACGAAAGGAATGGACAGGAAATTCCGGCGGAAAATCCTTAGAAAAAGCGATTCGTATCCTTCTTAACCCCAATAAAAAGGCCAATTAATGAAAATTCATGAGTACCAGGCGAAAGAAATCCTGAGACGCCATAACGCGAAGGTTCCCTTCGGCGTAGTTATAGATCAAAAAACCGACGGAGCAAAAGCATACGACGAAGTATCCGGGAAAACGGGAACTCCTGTCGTAGTCGTAAAGGCTCAGATCCACGCCGGTGGGCGTGGAAAAGGCGGAGGAGTCAAAGTAACGAAAACGAAAGATGACGCTCTTACCGCCGTAGATAAAATTCTGGGCATGCAGCTGATCACTCCCCAAACCGGACAGGAAGGAAAGAAGGTCCTAAAAGTCTATCTGGAACAAGGAATTAACATCGCAAAAGAATACTACCTTAGTATCCTCTTGGACCGCTCGATTCGTAAAACGATTATCATGGCCTCTACTGAAGGCGGTATGGAAATCGAAGAAGTTGCAGAAACGCATCCCGAAAAAATCCTGAAAATCGCCGTCGATCCGGGAATCGGATTGCAACCGAGCCAGGCTTCTCAACTCGCCTTCGACCTGGAATTGCCGGTAGAATCCCATAAATCCTTCAAAGCTTTACTTTCTTCCATTTACCAAGCGTACATCAAAGAAGACGCGTCACTCTTGGAAATCAATCCCCTGATCTTAACCAAGGAAAATGAAATCGTCGCCGGAGATTGTAAAATGGATCTGGACGAGAACGCTCTTTATCGTCACCCGGACAATGCCGCATTCCGCGACATTTCCGAAGAAGATCCTCTGGAAGTCAAGGCCAGCGAGTACAATATCAATTACGTAAAACTGGACGGAAATATCGGCTGTATGGTTAACGGAGCCGGTCTCGCGATGGCCACCATGGACATCGTAAAATTAGCGGGAGCCGAGCCTGCAAACTTCTTGGACGTAGGCGGTGGGGCGAACGTAACCACGGTAACAAACGGATTTAAATTAATTTTAGGCGACCCGAACGTAAAAGGAATTTTCGTGAATATCTTCGGCGGGATCGTACGTTGCGATCGAGTCGCGACAGGTATTATAGAAGCGGCCAAAGCGGTGAATATCAATGTTCCCCTAGTTGTGCGCCTAAAGGGAACCAACGCGGAAGAAGGAAAGCGGATTCTGAACGAATCCGGCCTGAACATCATCGCGGAAGAAGATCTGCGCACCGCAGCTAAAAAAGTGGCGGAAGCCATTAAATAAGAGATTAGGTATACTTAAACAAACATGGCAGTATTAGTAGATAGCAACACCAGAGTGGTAGTCCAAGGGATCACCGGAAAAGAGGGGTCCTTTCACGCTCAGCAAATGATCGAATACGGAACCAACGTAGTCGGCGGAGTAACACCGGGAAAAGGCGGACAAAAAGCGGATCTAGTCGGTAAGGCAGTTCCGGTTTTTAACAGCCTAAAAGACGCAATTCTGCAGGAAGGAGCAAACGCTTCTATCATATTCGTTCCGCCTCCCTTTGCAGCGGATGCGATCCTGGAAGGAATTTTCAATGAAATTCCATTGGTGGTTTGCATCACCGAAGGGATTCCGACTCACGATATGCTCAAGGTGTACAGCGCCCTCAGAAGCTCAAAAACGCGCTTGATCGGCCCGAATTGTCCCGGGATTATTTCTCCAAAATACCATGTAAAAATGGGTATTATGCCCGGATTTATCCACCAAGCAGGTTCTATCGGAATCGTTTCCCGCTCAGGAACCCTAACCTACGAATCCGTGGCACAGCTAAGCCAACAGAATTTGGGACAATCCACGGTAATCGGTATCGGGGGGGACCCTGTTCCGGGAATGAACCATACCGAAGCGGTCAAACTCTTAAACGAGGATTCCGAAACAAAAGGAATCGTCATGATCGGCGAAATCGGCGGAACTTCCGAAGAAGAAGCGGCCGAATACATTAAGCAAAATGTAAAAAAACCGGTCGTGGGTTTTATTGCGGGACAAACCGCACCTCCCGGTAAGAGAATGGGTCATGCAGGCGCCATTATCAGCGGGGGAATGGGAACTGCTTCCTCAAAAATGAAGGCTATGAGCGATGCGGGTATCCATGTTTGTCAATCAATCGCCGAAGTCGGTGAAAAAATGAAGAAGGCGATCGGCTAAAACCGGTCTAAAATGGGATACAAATAGGAGGTTTATCATGAACGACTACCAGGAACAATCGAAGCGATTTTCAACCATTTCCACGATGAAAGCGTTTGCCTGGGGGGCCATCCTAGTTGTGTCCCAATTCGGCTTGCTGGCCCAATCCGGCACCAAGCAACTCAAATTAACGACGGAGGAAACCGTCAAACGTGCCTTGGAAAGCAATTTTAATCTCCAAAACCTCCGCTATCAGTTGGTAAAATCGGACTCCGATTATTTAAAAGCGGAATCGAAGTATTCCTGGAAAATCGTAGCGGACGGAAGCTTCAACCAAACGGTATTACCCTTCAACCAAAACAACGTCTTTACCGGTAACAAGATCTCCGACGATACGATTAAGGGAGGGATTGAAAAGACGATACGGGCGACCGGTACATATTTCAAAATCGAAGCGGGAAACAGACGATTCGACTCGAACGCTTTCGAGGATAAAAGCAACCCTTTTACCGCAAGTTTCTCGGGCTTAGGACTTCCGCCGTTATATACGGGCTTTCTTCGCTTAACATTTAGTCAAGATCTTATGAAAAACGCCTTCGGTTATCAAGGTCGAAACGAAGAGAAAATTTTAGATAAGCAGACGCAGATAGCCAAGAACCAAGTTTCACAACAAATTTCTCAAGCAATCGTGGACTCTCTACTCGATTTCTGGGACTATTCGATCAAACTGCATTCGTTAAAAACGTACAGAAAACTTCAGGAAAACGTAAAAGACATCCGTAACCTAACGATGCGCAAGCAGGGCCTCGGTTTGTCCGAAGGCTTCGAAGTCAACCAATGGAATTCCTTACTCGCCCAAGCGGACAGCCAACTAGAAACGGCGATCGTTCAGAAAGACGAATCCAAGCGAAAACTGGCGCGCGAACTTAAATTGGATGATGGAACCGAGCTTTCCGAGGAAACGGATTTGCTGGAAGAAATTCCCGAAAAACCGGATTACGCTAAAGACTTGGTGATCGCTTACCAAAAAAGAGCGGATTACTTAAATGCAATTAAACAAAAAGAGATCGCCGAAGTTCTGCTAAAGAACGCGAAAGATAACCAGCTTCCGAGTCTGACTCTATCCGGGACGGCGGCTTCGCAGGCTCAGACTCTCGCCTCCCCGCAAAAGAATTATAGCGATCCTGCGGACGGAGTGAGTTCCTTCAAATACAAGGATTATCAAAGTAAATTAGCTTTTTCTTATCCTTTATTCGATAAAGGAGTGTATGCGGGAAGACGGGATTCCGAAATCGGAGTTCGCCAGGCCGTTCTCGCCGAGCAGGACATCAAGAATCAGGTTCGGGATGATGTCCGAGGAAGAATCGATTCGTTAGAAGCGAGTTATCGAATATACAAAAATTCGATCGTTACGGAGCGCGAGACCCAGAGCTATTATAACGGAGTTCTCCGTAGTTTTCGGCAAGGTAGAGCCGACGCAGTGGCCGTAAAGAACGCTTTGGATACCTTAGTTCAGGATCAACTTAGTCTAACTCAGGCGAAGGTGAATTTTAATATCGATTTAATGCGCTATTATATCGCAAAGAATACGCTCTTAGAGCGCTTCGATTTGAGTGTGGATAAACTGCTTCCCAACATAGAATAAAGCGGGAGATTAAGTTCACTTTTGAAACGTGGATTTTTCCTTTCTCTTTTCGGAATAGCGATCCTAGTTTTATTCGTCGTTCTGGCCTGGAGATTTTGGCCCAAACCGTCCGATACGATCTACGAAAATTTCAAAAAAGGGAGATGGGAAAAGGTCGTTAAATCCGTTCGTTCCTTGACCGATCCTTCCCCGTACGATTTATTCTACGCTTCACAATCATTAGTTTCCTTTAATGCCGAATTAAAAAAATCGGAACCCTCCGAACAGACTCGGGAAGCCTCCCGATTTTCTGCGGCGTATAAAATTCCGTTTCTCGTATCCGGCGACGCCGTCTTTCCGGTTTTCGAGGACGTCTTTCTTTCCCAATTATCTCCCGGTAGCTTTCTCCGCCAAAAGGCCGTCGCTTACCGTTTAGAAACCGCTTCGGATTGGGAAGAAGAAACGAACTTTCTCAAACTTCTAAAGGAATTCTCCAAAAGCAATCCGATCCGGCTCGGTCCGAAATATTCATTAGTACTTCGTAAAGCATTAAAGAGGGAAACTATCCTTTCGGAATCGGATAAAAAAAATCTGGAAGAAAGATTAGGTTTTTTGAGTACTCGAGAAGAGTCCTCGTTCTTCGGCGGAAGACTTAAAAACACCGGAGAAAATACGAATCTTAGAACCGGTCCAGGAACCGAAAATCCGGGTCGAACAAGATTAAAAAAGGGGGTTTCCCTCTTTGTCCTGGATAAGGACCCACGTTCGGAAACGATCGGCGGAAAAAGGGGAAATTGGCTACAAGTTTTTGTTCCGGAATTATCCGCACTAGGATGGGTTTTTTCCTCCTTTACCGAGGAAGATCCGTTTCCTTCCGAAAAAGCCGAGTCGATGCTGATCGGATTCTCGGAGTCAGAGAAAAGCCAAGCCTGGGACTTCGCTTTTTGGGAGCCGGAACGACCTCCTCCCGGATTTCACGGAGATTATATTAAAACCGAAAAGATCGCGTTAGACGGCGATTATGGAATCGTACTGTATCGCTCTCAAAACGGAAAATATAAAGAGATTTGTAGATTAGTGGAAGAACCGTTTCGATCCTTGGAGTTTCTAACGGCAAGTCTAAGTGGAGAGGATAGCGTTCCGTTGTTTAGATTATATTCCGGACAACCGGGAAGCTGGAGCCTAGCGTTTCAAATCGATCTTGATAGCGAAAGCGTCTCGATCAATCGAAATAAATACATCACCGGAAACGCTTCTAGCAAACGTCGATTCCAACTCGCGATTTCGCCGACCGAATCCGGAAGCAATGCACTTGCCTCCCTTCTCGTCGGGGAAAATATTGTATTACAAGGAATCCGTCCGGAGGAAGAATTTTCGCCCGGAGAGGAAACCAGATATAAGCTTTGCCTTCTCCAGCCGGAAAAGCGTTCGGATTCAAATTTAGCAGCATTTCGATTTAAGTTTCAGCTCTAAGAGCAAATATCGCAAAAGGAGAAAGAAAAACAAAATGCCTACTTACGAATATAGATGCAGAAACTGCGGTCAAACTTTCGAATTCTTTCAATCGATGAAGGACGAGCCTTTAAAGGATTGCATTCTTTGTAAGAACGGAAAAGTAGATCGGCTAATTTCAAACGGAGGCGGAATCATATTCAAAGGCTCCGGTTTTTACGTGACCGACAATAAGTCTCCCGGATCTTCCTCCGATAAATCTTCTTCCGATAGCGGCTCCTCTACCGCGGCTCCATCCGACTCTTCCTCCAAATAATCTTGGGACGTTTAGGAATCTTGGCAGGAGGAGGCAATCTTCCTGAAATCGGAATGAGAGAGGCGTTAGCCGCAGGCGAAGACCCGCTTTTTTTATCCATTGCCGAATCCGACTTTAAGCCGGGAAATTATCCGGATCGAGTCATCCCCATTCATATCGCAAAAATAGGCGGTCTTTTAAAATCCTGTAAAGCCAACAAAATCGACCGCCTTTTACTTTTAGGGAAAGTAAAAAAGGAGATCATTTTTAAAAGCTTGAATTTCGATTTAAAGGCGATCGCTCTCTTGGCGAGAATGGTAAACAAACACGACTACTCCATTTTTAAAACGATAGCCGAAGATTTCGAACAAGAAGGAATAAAAATCCTGTCTCAGAAAACGTATCTACAGTCTCTGCTTTTGCCGGAAGGTCGATATACTAAAAAGCCTTTGGACAAAAAGCAGCTCGCGGATGTGGAATTCGGAATGGAGTACGCCGAAAAAATCGCCAATCTGGATATCGGTCAGACCGTTATCGTTTTGGATAAATCGGTGCTCGCGGTGGAGGCGGTGGAAGGAACGGATAAGGCCATTGAGCGAGGCGGATCGTTCGCAAAGAAGGATAAGGCCGTCGTCTGTAAAAGTTCCAAACCGAGTCAAGATGATAGATTCGATCTCCCGACAGTGGGCCTGGAAACCCTAAAGACGATGAAGGACAATCATTGCGGTATCCTTTCTCTTCGAGAAGGAGAAACCATCGTGGTCGATCCGAAGGAATTTATTCGCCTTGCCGAAAAATTGAAAATACATATCTTGAGTATCGGCCGTGGTAACCTCTCGAAAATCAATCGCACCCAAAAAAACGTCCCAAAAGCCTAAAAAAGGTCCCGAAAAGAACAAACAGGACGTTCGAGAATGGACCGAAAGTTCCTCTCCCGTATTTCTTTTTCTGGCCGGAGAGCATTCCGGCGATCTACTCGGAGGAGAACTCATCAAGGAATTGAAGAAGACGTACCCGGATTCTCCTTACTTTGGCGTAGGTGGTCCCCGCATGATCGAGGAAGGATTCGACTCCATCGAAAATATGGAGGAACTCTCGGTGATCGGTTTTACCGCCGTTCTATTCAAGTATAAATTTCTGAGAGCCCTTATGGAACGAATCGTGGAGGAAGCGGTAGCGCGTTCCTGCACTCACGCCGTGTTAGTCGATTATCCGGGATTTAATCTACGGTTAGCGAAGCGGTTAAAAGCTCTCGGTATCAAAATAATCTTTTACGTTTCTCCGCAACTATGGGCCTGGAAATTCGATCGGATATTTACCATAAAGGAAAATGTGGACTTAATGTTGGTTCTATTTCCGTTTGAAAAAGAATTATACGATAAATACGAGGTTCGTAGCGTTTTCGTCGGTCATCCGATTGCCCAACGGATAAAGGAAAAAATCAAGAAGGAGCTCCCGATTCCGAAAACGGGAGAAGATCGTCCGCATTCTTCGTTTATCATAACGTTAATGCCCGGGTCTCGAAGCGGAGAGATTAGGCGTATTTTAGGAACTCTAATGCAAACAGCAAAACTGCTGCACTCGGATCTAGAGGCCGAAAAAAAACACGTTCGATTCCTTCTTCCTAATATAAATATTAGAGAAGAAGAGTATATCCAAAGATCCATCGAACAAGCCCAAGCTCAGCTTCCGGGATTGAATATCGAATATTTTTTCGATAGATCCCTGCGTGCAATCGAGGCGGCGGATTTGGTTCTTGTAGCATCGGGCACCGCCACGTTAGAAGTCGTTTATTTTGAAAAACCCATGATCATCCTCTATAAAGTCAGTTTCTTAACTTACGTAATCGCTTCCCGGTTTATAAGAACTCAGTTTATAGGATTAATTAACATCCTTTCAGGAAGGGAAACCGTGAGAGAACTGATTCAGGCGGAATGTACTCCCGAAGTCGCTCGCGAGGAAGCCCTCGCGATCCTAAAGAATAAGAAATATAGAAATTCGATGATAGAAGAAATCTCCTCCGTCAAACAATCGTTAGGAGACGATCCGAGTTCGCGAAATGCCGCAAAAGCGATCGTGCATTTTCTAAAAGAGAAACAATAACTGTCCGTAGATATTCATTACTTTTTTGTAATAGTCTTACTCTAAAACACAGGCATCTTTCGTTTCACGAAACTTCGTAAAGAACGGAGTCGAAACTGCCGGGATAAACGAATCGGAAGATATCGATTGGGAACTCCCGGTGACGGAATAGCGCAAAGCGGAGGGTTCCACATAAACTGCCGCAGTCGCGTTAAAATTTCCCGATTTCCAGGAAAGATTGCGCAGAGGCGGGTTACCCGGGTCGCTGTAATCGAATTCCATTTCAAAACCCGGCTGAAGCGGTAAAGGAAAGTTGGCGGCTCCCGTCCAGCGTAATCCCTCGAGCCGAACTTCCTGCAAACTAAAATTGAAATGATCGTAAAAATCCAGAAAATTATTTCCAAAGAATCGAATATTCCCTTTTCCGGTGACGGTATCGGAAATTAAATCTTTTCCGCAAAATCGAAACGCCGGAATTTTCCAAGGGAGTTGAACGGCTTCGAAATCGAAATTAAAATACGGACTTTCGTTCCCGTACGTAAAATAAGAGCTAATTTTCGCCTCCGCCACACCGATGAGTTTCCCTTCCAATCTGGATTGATACGGAATTAACTTAACATTCAGCGATAATTCGCCCATATTAGGGAGACTTTTTTGCAAGCGAACCTGCTTCGAATGCGCCGTTAGATTGCCGGTAGGAAATTCCAAAAAATATTTAAAGACGGGCGTACGAACAAAGCGGATTTCAGGAATCAATTTTTCCATCCGAGTTCGAACATCTTCTCGGACCATCTGTCTTAAACTTCGGTACCAGGTTAAGTAATCTTCCAATACCAGTGACTCGGTATCCAACTCGAGATTATATTCTCCCTGCAAAGGGTAGTACGCCGAACCGTCGCCCTTAAAAGCCTTCTTAAATGCCGTCTTTCCTTTCGCTTTTGCGGTTAGCGGGAACCCGAATTGGGAACCTTTCAAACTGGCTTCGAATATTCCGGCAAGATTCCACTGGAGTTTTCCTTCGTCGATCTTCAGATCCAAATCTCCATCCTTCCATCTGAAGTTTCTAACTATCAAGTTGCTCTCGAATTTCAACCAATCTCCGAAATTGCCTGTTTCCATACCTCTCCAGAACAATTTTACTCCGCCTCCGAAGGATTCTAATTGTCCGCTTAGAGGTAGAAAATCCCGAAGGCGATCCATATCCGCCACTTCCAATTTTAAATTCCAAGAACGTAGACCCTTATCCGTTCTATCTCTCGCGAGTTCCAAGAAATCGTTCCCATCGTGGATTCGATGGTATTCTTTATAGGTTAGTTCCTGGGATGAGCGCGCCCATTCGTGATCCAGATCAACGTTCTTCCAAAGCCAGGGTTCTTCGCGAAGAGGTAAATCCTGAAGGACCTCTCCGGTTACCCCCGAAAATTCCGTTTTCCCGCTCACGTTTAAACGAGTTCCATCCGTCTCAAGTACCGCTTTACCCGAAATTTTGCCGCTTTGCGGAAAGAAAGGCGAAAATTCAGAATACAAACCTCCGATTGCACTCGCTCTAGCATTCCTAAAATCTAATGAAAGGGACATCCCTTTCGAGCCGATATCCGTGACGAACGTTCCGTTAACGTAACGTAGACCGGGCCAAGGAAAAACCGAATCCGAAATTCCCACGCTGATTTTCGATCCTTCTTTGCGAATCAGAAAATCGACTCCTCGAACTTCTTCTAATAGCTTTTTTTCTCCTTTGGAAATCGACACGGTCGTATTTTCCAATCGAATCTCGGGAATATTCACTTTGTGGATATATCCTAGAATTTCACCCGAGATTTTATCCTCCAGATCCAAAGAGATTTGCGCGTCCCGAATCCGAATGGCTCTCACCGAGGGAGTTCCTTTCCAAAGACCGCGCAAAATTAATTCGATTTTGTTGGCCTTAAAGATGAGATGTTGGGCCGCAAAGTCCTCGTCGCTGGAAATCTTTAGATCTTCGATGAAGACGTGATTCGGAAATTCGTATTCCACGACGCCGAGGGCGACCGCCCTACCCAATTCTTCGTTTATAAAGTTCCGGGAAAGTTCCTTAACTGCACGCAGATCCAGGACGCGCCGAACAAAATACCATTCCGCGCCTTCTTTCGCCGCCGCCAGAACTAGAAGAATAATAATCGCGGATACGGATATCCTCCGAAACGAAGGACGCTCCATCGTTCGCTTTGCTCGAATGAAAAACGCGCGGCAGTACTTATATAGTAGAATGGGAACCGGAATCTTAACTTCGATTCGGTCCCTTGCAATGAAAGAGTTTTTAGGGAGCGGAAAGGAAAGTCGAATTATCGCGGAAGGAGTTGCGCGATTTTTTCCGAGGTCTCCCTTAGTACGGCGCTCTCTGGAAATTTCTGCAATCCTTCTTCCAGAACCATCTGGCATCTTTTGTATTCCTTAATCCGATAGAAACTAACGACAACAGTTTCGTAATAGAACAAGTCTTTCTCAAAATTCTTGTCCCGAGCCGCACGACCTAGAATTCCTAGAGCCTGACCGTATTTTTCGTCTTCGAAATAGGCTTTTGCCCACATTTTTTTACGATTGGCCGATTCAAAGTCCCTATCGATATTATCGGATTTGCGGAAGTGAACGATCGCATTACCGTAATCGTTAATTCCCAAATACGCTGAACCTAGATAATGATCCAGATGCAGAAGGTTTTTTCCTTCCTTGGAATTTTGGAGTTCCTTTAAAACAAGGGAAGCTTCCTTAAAGGATTCGATTTTCAATAAAAGTTTTGATTTTTGAAGAAGGAGTTCCGACCTTTTTTTGTCTTCTGGGCTGGTCGTTTGCAGTTGGGCGTCTATGATTTTTATCTCGGCTCTAACCTGGGACTCCAAATTAGCCGAAACCGTGGTATCTCTTTGTGCCGTTGCGCAGGAAAAGAGAGCTAGGTTTCCGAGTATCAATATCGTGAGATATTTATTCATTTTCTCATCCCGTTTTCAATTTTTCAAGTTCTTGGAGAAAGTCATCCGTCTCCTGTTGCCTAGTCTCCTCATTGGAGAGCCAATCTAGGGTGTCGGAGTCGATCTCTTTTAGGAACCGAGACGGTTCCGAACTCAGTTGCTCCCCAAATTTGCGGCGATTTGCGGCCCCTGTCAAGCATAAATGAGCTTTGGCTCGAGTCATCGCCACATACATCAACCTGCGTTCCTCATCCACGGCATTTTCTTCGGTGGCAATCCTACCGTTCGGCAAAATTCCCTCCTCCAAGCCTACGACATACACCGACTCGAATTCCAGCCCCTTGGATTGGTGGATGGTTAATAACTGGACCCTGTTATCCTCTTTCTCATCGTTAGGCGCGTCCTCCATAAGCATCGCAAGTCGGTTAATAAAGTCAAAAAGGGTCGGTTTTTCGCCGGATTCGTTATTTTCCTCGAAAAAAGCCAACATATTCACAAGTTCCGACATATTATAGATCCTAGCTTTCGCGACTTTCTCCTCTTTCTCCTCCAAAATGATTTCCTTTTCCAGAGCCAAATCCGCGATTAACTCGCGCAAGGCGAAAAAGAGTCGGGGCGAGGAAGAAAATTTTTTCTTAGCCTTCTCTATCAGATTAACGAAGTTATAGATCTCGGAAGCGACCTTTCGATTCAAATCGGGAATAAAATCCGGAGACTCGCAAACACGAAACAAGGTTTCGTACAACGACTCCTTAGTATGCCCAGCCTTTTCGTGCACCAGTGAAATCGAGCCCGGGCCGATCCCACGTTTCGGGTAGTTGATAATGCGTAAGAGGGACGCATCATCCTTTTGATTGGCGATCAAACGGATATAAGAAATTAAATCCCGAACCTCTTTCCTATCGAAGAAATTATAACCGCCGACCACTTTGTAAGGCATGTCTCTGGCCCTGAAGACTTCTTCGAAAGGACGGGATTGAAAATTGGTTCGGAACAGAATCGCGACCTGGCTTCCCTTTCGAGCTTCTTTGATGATTTCTTCCCGAATACTATCGGCTACCCATTCCGCTTCGTCCTTTTCGTCGATCCGTTCCACATATTTTACCTTCCTAGCACCCGGAACTCTGGAATAAAGTTCCTTCTCTCGGCGGGAAGAGTTATGACGAATTAAGGAATTCGCGGCGGACACGATAACATCGGTGGATCGATAATTCTCAAGAAGGCGAATCACGGTCGCGGTTGGAAAATCCTTTTCGAAACCGAGAATAAGACTAACGTCGGATCCGCGAAACGCGTATATGGATTGATCGTCATCTCCGACTACGCAGAGGTTATCGGAAGTCCCCATCAAAGCGCGCAGGAATTCGTATTGGGTTCGGTTCGTATCTTGAAACTCGTCGACCATGAAATACTGGAACTTTTTATGATATTCTTCCCTAACTTCCTCGAAATCGACCAATAGCCTGGACGGTAAAAGGATTAAATCGTCGAAGTCGATGCAGTTTTGCTCTTTCAAAGAATCTTGGTATTGCTGGAAAAGAGACGATGCCGTTAAATCGCCTTCGTTAATCGAAGTGCGAAGGAATTCCAGATATTCCGGTCCCGAGTTTTTGACTCGGGAAATCTTTCCGAGAATCTCGCTTACCTGTGCTCGCTTCGGCTCTATTTTTTGAGCGACGAGCATACCGGTAATCAAGCCTTCCTGGTCCGCTTGGTTGAGTAGAAGGAACGGTTGCTTATAACCTAATTTTTCGATATGCTTTTTTAGAATTCCCAGCCCCAACGAGTGGAAGGTGGATAAAACGATTCCTTTCAGTAAATTGCGGGGAACCAATTTCCGAACTCGTTCCGCCATTTCTTTCGCACTCTTATTCGTAAAGGACAGAGCGACGATCTTGGAAGCGGGAATATGATGGTCCTGGACCATATGAGAAATCCGATTCGATATCACTCTGGTCTTACCGGATCCTGCACCGGCGAAAATAAGTAGAGGACCGTGAACGGTTTGCACCGCTTTTTCCTGTTCTGGGTTCAGCTTCATGGAATCATGGGACATAATTCGCAGATTTCACTTCTTGTCAACCTCGTACAGGCAAAGGTTTGCGAATCAGACGGGGTGTGAATATCTTGGAAGAAACGCCGATCCGATGCACGAATTCCGACCTGACGACTACCACCCCGATGCAAACCTCTGGAAACGAGGAGCCAAAAAACTTCTGTTTCATACACCCATCTTCGATTTAGTCGCCTGTCATACGGAATCGCCGGACGGAACTGTCGCTCGGGATTTCTTCCATCTGATCTCGAAGGATTGGGTAAACATCATCGCACTGACCCCAGAGGGAAAAATTCTTTTGATCAATCAGTACAGGCACGGTTTAGATCGATATTCCCTGGAAATTCCGGGCGGAATCGCGGAGAAGGAGAGTCTACTCGAATCCGCACAGGCAGAGTTGCGGGAAGAAACCGGATATATCTCCTCGGACTGGGAGTATTTGGGAAAGGTCTCCGGAAACCCGGCCATTTTCGATAACTGGTGCCACACGTATATCGCGAGGAACGTATACCCTCACGAGGGCGGGCAGGACCTGGATGAGAGCGAACAGATAGAATTCTTCGAATATCCTTTGGATGGAGTTCCTTCGCTCGTGGAACAAAACATACTTCACCATGGCATGATGGTCGCGGCGCTCGGAATGTTTTTCCTCAAATACCCTTTAAAAAAATAAAACGGACCGCTTCATGAAAAAAAAATTCTTTTCCAGAACTCCCTTCGAGTCCCTCCTAATTCCGGAATTTCGAAACTTCATCCTCGCAAAATTTCTAATCACCACATCCTTTATTCTTCAATCCACGATCGTATTTTGGCAGATCTACAAGATCACGGGTGACGCGTTAAGTCTAGGCCTGATCGGATTGACGGAAGCGATTCCCTCCATCTTCATCGCTTTCTTTTCCGGACTTGTGGTCGATAGCGTTCCCCGCAAAAAAGTGATCGTTTCCTCCCTGGCCTTATTGACTTTATGCTCCATCCTCCTCTATTCATTCACGACTTCGTATTTTTCCTGGATCATTCTGAGCTACGGAAGCGTTCCGATTTATTCGGTAATTTTTCTATCCGGAATCGCGAGAGGATTTTTAAGCCCGAGCGTAGCTGCTTTCCAAACTCAACTCGTACCCAAGGAAGTGTTTCCTAACGCGGCAACTTGGGGAGGTATCGCTTGGCAGGCTTCCTCCGTACTCGGTCCTTTCTTAGGAGGATTACTGATCGGATTCAGTGGAATCGAATTGGCATACTTTACGGATATGAGTTTGATGATTCTTGCCTTCGGTCTTTTACTCTTCATTCCGTCCAAGCCTCTGCCTGAAAGCGGGCCCAAGGAATCCATCCTAGTTAGTTTAGCTTCCGGATGGAAATTCGTATTCGGACATCAGGTTATCTTAGGCGCAATCTCTTTGGATTTATTCGCGGTTCTTTTCGGAGGTGCTGTCGCATTGCTGCCTGCGTTTGCGGAAAAGATTCTTTCGCTAGGCCCGGAAGGATACGGGATATTAAGAATGTCTCCCGCAGCCGGAGCGGTTTTATGCGCGTTATTCATAGCGGCCAAGCCGCCTAAAAAAGATTCAGGCAAGCTGTTGCTCGCCTGCGTATTCGGATTCGGCCTTAGCATGATTCTTTTCGCTTTTTCTCGCAACTTCTACCTGTCCGCATTCGCTTTGATAGCGAGCGGTGCCTTCGATATGGTCAGCGTCGTTATCCGACAAACGATCGTGCAATTATATACCCCTGAACATATGCGAGGTCGGGTTTCCGCAGTAAATAGTATCTTTATCGGCTCCTCGAATGAAATAGGCGCTTTCGAATCCGGAGTAATGGCAAAGTGGATGGGGTTAGCGCCTTCGGTCGTCTTCGGAGGATTGATGACTCTAGTCACCGTGGGCTTTGTCGCAACCGTTGCCCCTCGCCTTAGAAAGTTGGACTTAAAAGACGTAACGGGTTAAATCAACCTTCATAAACCCCAAGAATCCTTACTTAAACCGAATGATCGAGGTCTAATTTCATCGAATGGATAATATCTTAACTCAACAAGAAGCGCTCTTAAGATCCAACCAAATCTCGGATGTATCTTATTCCCTTAAACTTGAATTGGAAGCGGGTTCTCAGGAATATTCCGGAGATTCGACTCTAGGATTCGTTTATTCCGGAGGAAAGAAAGGACAGCTCAAAGTGGACTTCGTTTCCAAAAAGATAGAAATTCTTTGGTTGAACGGAAAAGAAGAAACCAATTACGAGAAAAAAGAATCCAGTCTTCAAATTCCGGCCGAGCTACTCCTAACGGGAAAGAACGAGCTGAGAATCAAATATAGAAATTCGTTCGATCATACGGGTTCGGGTTTCCATAAATTCAAAGACCCGGCGGATTCCGCCGAATATATGCATACGGACTTTGAACCGTTCGAAGCGCATCGAATGTTTCCTTCCTTCGATCAACCCGATCTAAAAGCGGTTTACGATCTGGAAGTAACCGGTCCGATTCAATGGACCTATATTCATAATACTCTTCCTATTTCGGAAGAGTTATTGCCGAACGATAGAAAGAGGATTCGGTTTAACAGGACTAAAAAGTTTTCCACGTATCTATTCGCGTTGATCGTAGGTCCTTATGCGGCCTGGGAAGATACCGCGGGAAATATTCCCTTGCGATTGTTTTGCCGAAAATCTTTGGCAAAATTTATGGACGCCCCGAATATTTTCGCGATTACGAAGGAAGCGTTCGGCTTTTTACAGGATTACTTCGGGATTCCGTATCCGTACGGAAAATACGATCAAATCTTTGTTCCGGAATTCAATATGGGCGCGATGGAAAACGTGGGTGCGGTCACGTTTTCGGAGAGTTACATATTTAGAGGGCCTAGAATATATTCCGAATATCTAAATCGTGCTAATACGATTTATCACGAAATGGTCCATATGTGGTTCGGGAATCTTGTGACGATGAAATGGTGGAACGATCTCTGGCTGAACGAAAGTTTTGCCGATTATCTTTCCTATTACTCGATGTCCAAGGGAAAATTATTTTCCGACGCATTGGAACACTTCTACGTTCGGGAGGAATGGGCGTACAGGGAGGATCAACTTTCAACGACCCATCCGATCGCAGGGAAGGCGGAAAATACACTGGAAGCGATCAGTAATTTTGACGGAATTTCTTATTCCAAAGGGGCCTCCGTTTTAAGACAGTTGATGTACTACGTAGGTGAGGAAAAATTTCGAAATGCGATGAGGCTGTATTTCAAGCGTCATGCCGAGAAAAATACCGTACTCGAAGACTTTTTAGCAAGCATGTCGGAGACGAGCGGGATTGACGTTCGAGGCTGGAGCCGAGAATGGTTGGAAACCACCGGAGTCAATACGTTAAGTCCCGCACGCAAAAACGAAAAATCATTTCTACTGCAAAGACCGTCGGACGGAAATCATCTTTATAGGACCCACGCTTTGCAAGCGACCTTGTACAGGGAGACCGACGGTAAGTTCGTCCAAATCGAAAGGAAGAGAGTGCTGATCAAAGGAGAAGAGACTCTTCTAGAGGAAAGCCTGCAGCCGAGGGCAACCGATCTTTTGCTCTTGAATACCGAAGACTACGCATACGCAAAAACATACCTTCCCGCCGAATCGATTTCGCTTATAAAAAAACGCTTGGATACCCTTTCGGATCGCTTCTCTCGACGAATCGTTTGGGGAAGTCTATGGCAAATGGTGCGAGATGCGGAACTTTCTCCACGAGACTTCCTGGATCTGGTCTTCGACCAAGGCTTGAAGGAACCGGATTTATCCGTTAGAAACAGCCACATACTGACCAAGGCCTTGACTACGATCTCCAATTACCTATCCCAAGACGAGCGGGAAGCTTGGTCGGAAAAACTGAACGGAATCGCAAAGACCCAACTCGCAAAGAAGACGAACGGAGAACAGGAACAGATACTCTGGTTCCGAATTTTGGAAAGTACGTCCCGTACCCGAAACCAACTAGCATACTTAAAACTTCTATTGCAAGGCCAGGAATCGATTTTCGGATTACCGATCGACCAAGAACGAAGATGGGGGATTCTCTCCCGGCTGAGCGCCTTTGGAGATTCCGAGGCGTTAAATTTAGTATCGCAGGAAGAGCAAAAGGACGACTCCGACCTGGGAGCCAAGAAAGCCTTTCTGGCTCGGATTTCCTTTCCGGATTCGAAAATTAAGAAAGAAGCGTGGGATCGATTTAAAACACCGAAAGAAGAAGATTCCTCCGACTTTCTGCGCTTCGGCATGCGAGGATTTCAGTGGGATCATCAGAAGGAAATATTAATCCCGTTCGTGGACGAATACTTCGATTCGGTGGTCCCGATTTATGAAAAAAGGGACCCGCATTTTTCGGGAGCCTTCGGCCATATGCTATTTCCATCCTTCGAGCCCGATCGCGAACTTCTTCAGAAAACCCAGGATTTTCTTAAGAATCACCCGAATCTTCCCAAGCTATTGCGGAAAGATCTACAACAGCAACGGGATGATTTGATCCGAACCTTAAGGATTTTGGAAAAATATAAGAAATGAATCGGAAAGGGCCTGCGTTGTGGGCCCTTTGCTTCGGAGAGTCAAGAGCGGTAATCGATACGGTTAAAGCGAAGAACACTCGACTATAAGTAATTTCTTTTAGTGAAGCGTTCCTCGCTTTCTTTTGCGGAAACTAGTTTTAAACTACCGCGACCTTCCCTTTTTGCATAGCGTCGCTATCCTTTCTTCGTTTATCACCATCGGCGGAACCGTAGTATTTTTGTTTCCAATTCTCCAATCTCCAATCCATCATCCTGTACCATAAACTCGGAACTAAGGCGATCAGAATCATGACCGTATAACCGTACGGAAGTTGGGGACTTTCTTCAAAATGTCTAAGACTTTGGTAACGACGACCCGCGTTTGCATGGTGATCCGAGTGTCTTTGAAGATGGAATAAAAAGGCGTTCGATACCGCGAAGTTTTGATTCCAGGAATGAATCGGAAGAACCTTTTCGAATTTACCTGGAGATACTTCCAAGCGTTTCAAACCGTAATGCTCTATGTAATTCACGAGTTCCAAAAGCGAAAAAGCGATCCAGCTTTGAACTAAGAAAAAGACCGGGACCTCCCATTTTAGATTTCCGGTGATGGCATAAAATACTCCGAGCACGATTCCGATAAACGACACCGGGATTATTATGGAAGTAATCATCTCGTTTTCCAGAGTCCAAACCGATCGTCCTTTCTTTTCCAACCGTTTCTTTTCAAGGTGCCAAGCGTCCGTTAGACTTCCTTTCAACGTCCTCGGATAGAAGGAATAGAAAGATTCCCCTTTTTTACTGGTAGCAGGATCTCCATCGGTCGATACGTTGATATGATGTCCTCTATTATGCTCGATAAAGAAATGCATGTAGCAGACGGTCATCAGAATGAATTTAGAATACCACTGTTCTATTTTGGTATTTCTATGTCCTAACTCGTGAGCCACCGTTATTCCGATTCCGCCGGTATTGATTCCGATCGCCAAAACAAAACCGACCGACTCCAACCAAGTCAACGTATGAGTTTGGACTTCCCACAGCGACCATAGCACTAAAGCGAACAGAATCCAGGCCCACACATACGTCAAAAATCGAAAATAAAATTCCTGCTGCAATCCGGCGACATCCGCCTCATCCGGGTTAGATGGATCCGAACCCACCAGAACATCCAAGATCGGCAAAATACCGAAAACGACTGCGAACGTGAGGAAGTTAAATCCCCCTCCTAAATAATAACCCGCTACTGCCAATACAGGTACGACGAATGCGACCAGGAATGCTAATCTCTTCCAGTTGCTCATTGCTCTCTCCCCCTTTTTCCGTGATTCGAAACAAATTCCGCCTGCCTGAGCTTCCTTTTTATTTTATTTCGAACGATTGATATATATATATGTATATATTAAAGCGGGAAAGAGTTCAAGAAAAAAATCTAAGATTGTCCCAATTTTTCATTTTTTTCTAACGATTGTTAGTAATACTCTCGTTCCAGGACCGAATTTTAAAAAAACTCAGCTATAGTGACAGGTATCTGAGAGTGAAAGACAAAGTATTGATAAGCAGGGTTCCGTGCAGAGGACGGAACATTGGTAAGCAGAAATTCCATGCTCTAAAGAAAAATTCCTGTGTTACACAGGGAGTCTTTCCACTACTTCTGTAACTTTTCCAACCTCGAGCAGCTTCTGTCTAGCGTGAGCAAAGCGAGCGCATCTGTCTTTCAGAGGACTGAAGACAGAAGACTGAGGACAGAACATTGATAAGCGGAGTTTCCATGCTCTATGGAAAGATTCCTGAGTTATAGTGGATTTTTCCTCTACTCCGGTAACTTTTCCAACATCTAGCAGCTTCTGTCTAGCGTGAGCGAAGCGAGCGCATCTGTCTTTCAGAGGACTGAAGACAGAAGACTGAGGACAGAACATTGATAAGCGGAGTTTCCATGCTCTATGGAAAGATTCCTGAGTTATAGTGGATTTTTCCTCTACTCCGGTAACTTTTCCAACATCTAGCAGCTTCTGTCTAGCGTGAGCGAAGCGAGCGCATCTGTCCTCTGTCTTCAGTCCTCTGTCTATCCTAGAACGTTTAGATTACGCCTAAAGCGGTATGGGCCAAAGATTTTTTATCTTGTGAAAGTACCCTAGGTAGAAACGATGACCGGAAGGTCTATCACAGACTTTCCGAAACGAAAAGAAACGCAAGATCCAAAGCCAAGCTAAAAATCGAAAATAGGTTTCTGGTTATTCGAGGTCTTCGTGGATCACAGAGATTTTAATCTTTATTCATCATTAAATAAAATTCCTTTTTTAAAATCCTATAGTCGTAAGATCATGACGGTCGCCTTGTTAGGCGCGTTAATTCCTCTCGGCTCCCTTCTTTTCTTTATCGGCATTTTTGCAAGGATCGATTCCGAAATCGCGACTCCTATCGTTTCCCTCGCACTGCTTTCGACATCGATCGGCGCGTTCATAACAATATTCGGATTACATAAACTTTTAGCGCCCGTCGTTTATACCTCAAAATCCCTGCATAGATATAAATCGGAAAAGATTCTCCCCGATTTACCGACGGAATTTCGAGACGAAGTCGGAATTCTAATGAGAGATACCGCGAGTACGGTTAAGAAATTAGACGAACTCGTACATTATTTGGTGAATTACGACGGATTGACCGGTCTTCCCAATAGGACCCATTTCCTAGAAAGATTTTCCATCGCTCTTAGGGAACTTTCCGAAAAGGATAGTTCCCTAAGCATCCCGATTCTTTCTTTAGAAGTTACCCGAATCAAAGAGATACGATTGAATTACGGTTTGCATATGGGAGATTTGTATCTGCGCGGATTAGCTCAAAAGCTGGAAGTCCTACTGGGACAAGAAACGGTTTTGGCTCGCACCGGCGACGGGGAATTTTCTTTCTTTCCCGTTCTACCGGACTCGAAAGTTTTATCCGATGCCGAAAAATGGGCTAAGAAAATTCAAGACGCGGCTTCCTCTTCGATCCAAGTCGTCAGCCAAAATATCTCATCCGAAATCAAAGCCGGAATCGCAGTCTATCCTTTCGATGGAAAATCTGCCGATCAACTCCTATTAAAATCGGAAACCGCATTAAACCAAGCCAAGCAATCCGGCTTCTCAAAAGTGCAGTCCTATTCATCCGAATGGAAAATTCGTATGAAAGAGAAATACTTAATGGAAAAGGACCTGGCACAATCCATAGCCAAGGAGGAATTGTTTCTAAATTATCAACCGCGTATCGATTTACAAACGGGTAAAACCGTATCTGCGGAAGCTTTGATTCGCTGGCAACATCCGGACCTCGGAATCGTTTCACCGACCGTTTTTATTCCGATAGCCGAGGAATCGGGTTTTATTATGGAGATCGGCGAATTTGTCCTGGAAAAGGCGTTGGAGGATTTGGCACAATGGAAAAAAGCGAACCTTTCTCCGATTCGTATTTCGATTAATCTTTCCGCAAAGCAGTTGGAAGATTCTCAGATTCCCAAAAAAATTCTACGTTCCATCGAAAAGTACGCGATCGAAGTCGGAGATATCGAATTAGAGATTACCGAATCTAGTTTGATAACAAACATGACCTCCGCATTAGAAATTCTAGCCGAATTACACTCCTGGGGAATCGCCCTCTCTCTCGACGATTTCGGAACCGGTTATTCGAATCTCGCGTATTTAAGCAGGCTTCCGTTGCGTACCTTAAAAATAGACCAATCCTTCGTGCGTAGAATCTTAGTCGATTCCAATTCCCTTGCAATTTCCCGAACCATTGTCGCATTGGGTAAAAGTTTGGGACTCAGAATTACCGCCGAAGGAATCGAAACCGAGAACCAGCTCAGAAAAATCCGCGATCTGGGCTGCGATGAAGTACAGGGCTTTTATTTTAGCCGACCCATTTCGTTTCAAGATCTCATCGAATTCACTCATAGAAAATAAAGAACACCCGGCCTTTCCCTAGAAAACATTCGAATTACGTTTCGGAATCCTTCGAATTTCGGGCGGCCAGATTCAAACAACGAAGCGAATGAAAAAATCCGTTCCTAAAAATTTCCGAGCCTCCGTTGGTTCGGTCGGAGAAATCGCTTCAGGTAAACTAATTGACGATTTTTTAGTTTACTTATTCTTATGGCGTGGAAGAAATCACCGACGTATTAATTAGCGGTTCCGGACCGGCCGGTTTAATGGCCGCTTGCCAATTAGCCGATCAGGGAATTTCTTTTCGAATCATCGATAAAGGAAAAGCATTTTCAAACCTCTCCCGTGCATTAGCGGTTCAAGCCAGAACGCTCGAAATTTTTCAGCAAATGGGAATCGCTGACAAAGCTATCCGCCAAGGGGAAAAGGTTCGTGGAATTCTGCTTTTAACGAAAAACGGTTTAGCAAAGGGTGAATTGGGGCTTGTCGGAAATTCTATCACCCCGTTTCCGTTTATTCTGATTCTTCCTCAGGACAGAACCGAACGGCTATTAGCAAAAAGATTAAACGAACTTGGCTCGAACATCGAATGGGAGAGCGAGCTTTTATCCATTAAACAGAATTCAGAGAATATCACCGCCCTCGTTCGGACTTCGAACGGAGATCGTGAAATCAAAGCTAAATATTTGATCGGGGCCGACGGTGCTCATAGTGCTACGAGGCATGCTTTAGGAATCGATTTCGTAGGAGACGCTTACGAACATACGTTTTACTTAGCGGATCTTTCCGTCTCTTGGGATCTGCCCAGAGGTTATGCGGTCGTAAGTCCGGGTGCAACCGACTTTAACGGATTTTTTCCGATGCCTGGGGAATCCCATTATCGGATATTAGGAATCATTCCCGAGGAACTTCGGGATTCGATGGTGGATTTGAAACTAGTTCAAACGATTCTTAAGGAGAAAGTGCCTATTTCGCTCCAGGTTTCGGACCCGCGTTGGCTTTCCCAATATAAACTTCACCATCGATGCGCGAAATATCTTAGGAAGGGCCGCGGATTCTTATGCGGGGACGCCGGACATATCCATAGCCCGGCAGGTGGACAGGGAATGAATACCGGCTTGCAAGACGCTCATAATCTGGCCTGGAAACTCTCATTCGTGCTGAAATATAAAGTCTCCGAAAAAATTCTGGATTCGTACGAGCGAGAAAGACTACCCTTTGCTCGGCGTCTAGTCAAGGGAACGGATGCGATCTTTTCGACGGCTACAGGGAAATCTATATTCGCCAGATTTTTTCGAACTCGACTTTTACCGAGACTGATGCCGATTCTTTTTTCTTTCCAAAAAATCAGATTATTGATCTTTCAAAGTATTTCTCAAACTCAAATCTCATATAAAGAAAGTTATCTCTCTCGGATCGTTTTATCTCCGCTTTCCGGAAAGCGATTACCGCATGCGAACTTAACGTCCGGCAATTCGATTTTGAATGAGATGGATTCCAAAACGTTTCATCTGATATTTCTAATGCAGAATTCGCCAGAATTCGATTTTTCATCCGGAGAGATTCCCTTGAAAGTTCATCATTTCATTCCCGAAATCGAACGGGATTTATGCGAAGCAACGGGAATGAAGAGCGGAATGATATTAGTTCGCCCCGATCAATATGTTTCCTTTTCATCCGAAACTATTTCGATCGATTTGCTAAATCGATATTTCTCCGCTTTATATGAATCATAAGATTGTGGAAAGCAGCTTGGCCTTGTTCTTAGCCCGAGGGTTCCATAAGGTGAATACCGACGAAATCGCTCAGGCTGCCGGCATCAGTAAACGAACATTGTATCGCTACTTCCCTTCTAAGGACGAATTAGTGACCGCGACGCTCGAACATTTTAAAATGCAAGTTCGCACAAAATTCGTGCTCGTCCTATCCCAGAAGGAACTCCCTCCCCTCCACCGATTTCGGCAAATTCTCACGCAGGTCGCCCAGGAACTTTCTAAAGTTTCCCGTAGCTTGATGGTCGATCTCCAGAGAGAAAGGCCGGATATATTCGCGCAGATGGTAGAGTTTCGAACGGCGAATATCAGAAGTCTAATCGGTTTGTTAAAGGAAGCCCGGGAAAAGAAAGAAATTAATCCCGATATAGACGTACCGTTCGCGATCGATATGCTACTTGCTTCGATTAACACTTTGTTAATACCGGAATATCTCGTTTCGCATAATTATTCCTTCGAGTTCGGGTTAGAGAAAATTACTCAGATATTTCTAGACGGAATCAAAATCGGAGAAAATAAACATCCTTCTAAAAGGAGAAAAATATGAGGAAAATCGGAAAATCAATCGGCTTAATCCTGGCCGGACTATTGTCGATCTTACTAGTCGCATTCGGAATCGTATATGCAATCAGCTCCGGCCGAATGCAAAAAAGATATTCCCAAGCTACGGGTTCCGAACAACTATCCCTTCCCATCGATCCGGCAAGCATTGAAGAAGGTAAACGACTCTATATTTCCCGAGGTTGCGTGGATTGCCATGGAGATAATCTGGCAGGTAAAATTTTCGTGGACGATCCGGCGATCGGACGATTCGCGGGATCCAATTTGACTCTGGACATGAACGCATTCGGATTCGCTCGCGCGATTCGAAGAGGAATCGGAGCGGATGGTCGATCCTTGATCTTCATGCCTGCCACTGATTATCGAGGATTAAGCGACGAAGATACTGCGCGCATCATTTCATTTATCAAAAGTAGACCGAAGGTGGATCAACCTTCCATAGAGCAAAGCGTTGGACCGATCGGAAGACTTCTTTTCGTCCTCGGAAAACTTCCTTTGTTGGTGAGCGCCGAACAGATCTCCGACCAAAGCGCACCTCCCAAGCGGATCCAGCCGGCAATGACGATAGAATTCGGACGTTATATCTCGGATTCATGCACAGGTTGCCACGGATCGGAACTTTTGGGAGGCCCGATCCCAGGCGCCCCGCCCGAATGGCCGCCGGCTCAGAATATTACCGGCCAAGCATTAAGTAAATGGAATGAACAGCAATTTATTTCGGCGATCAGAACGGGCAAAAGACCGGACGGTTCTATCATGAAAGCTCCGATGCCTTGGGAGAACTTTGCGCATATGAGCGATATCGAGCTGAAAGCGCTCTGGCTATACTTAAAAACGACTCCGAAAAAAGAGTAAAACCGCGGCACTCTCGGTTTCGAATGAAAGGTATTTTATCTTATCCTAAAGTATCTAAAAAAGGGGCGGCTCCCCTGCGGGGTCGGGCTGCTCCGGGTTCGCGGAGCCCCGCTCATCCGAACGAATATCGTATATTATAAAACGCTCAAACTTCCCGCGTTCGGACTTACGCCCTGCACATCCCTGCCGCTGGCAGAAGACCGAGTCCGACTAAGCAAATTCCACAATCCGAACGCACAACCCTTACGGGAACTCCTGCATAGAGTACGGAGAGCGGAGCACCGATTTGTGCAGGGACTTATTCTTGGCATTCATTCATTTTACGACCGCAGGCGCGGGAATCTATTGAAAAAGCAAGCGCCGTTCTATCATCTAATTAAGCTCGTCTGCCGTTAGAAATGATTCTTGTATTTTTTGGGAGCAACTTTTTTGATTTGAACCATTGGAGTTCAGATATATCTAAATGTCCTAATTTAAATTTCATCTATATTATATTTAGGGATTTACGTACGAGCAATCTTTAGGGTAAGCTCATCCCTTAAAATTATAGAAATCCCGCTTTAAGCCTCTTAACGGAGGAAACGAAAAAAGACCGTTTACTTTGAGGAATCGATCATTCTTATCAAATCCGTTGCGATTTCCGCAAGACGCGGCCAACTTGACAAAAATCCCAAAAGAGCGGTGGGCTTGATCATTCCGATCCTCGTTTTTCCTTTTTCGGAATAAACCGAAACCCTGCAAGGAAGCAGCATATTCATCTCCATATCCTCGCTTAATACTTCATTCGACTTGTGAGTATTGAAAATTTAAAATATTCTACATTCATAATGTTGCTATGCTCCATTTTTTTCATAGCTTCCCGTAGATCATGAATGTTCAAAACTCCATATTTAATTTTTAGCAAGTTTAGATGGAAGAATTTCAGCCCCGTCTAAAAAGCAATAACTATGATCAGGAACCATTCTGACAAATATCAAATTAATCTGATACACTCATAGGGAATAATACCATTGACCGGTTCGAATTATATGTTAAAAAGAAACAGCCAACGGCCATAAATAACGGAATGTATGATGAATTTTTCTCAATCCGAGTTAACTTCCGCATTAAGACATTTTTCGAAAAGTATGGCTGAGTAAAAATCACCGAACGCTGAAAAGGAAATACGACATGAAACGAATATTGTTAACGCTATCGATCCTTTTTCTCTGCATTTCGCTACATGCCCAAGGGAAGATGAAGGAAAAGCATGATATGGATATGAAAGGCAGCCCTTGCTATGATGATCGACAAAAATATTGCAAGGGTATCGATCATGAGCATGGAAAAATTCATGAATGTCTCAAGAAAAATGAGGGAAATCTAATCGCGGCCTGTAAGGAACATTTAAGTAAAATGGACCAAATGCACAAAGACAACCCTTGCCACGAAGACAAAGAAAAGTATTGCAAGGGTTCCGAACATAAGCACGGTAAAATGCAAGAATGCCTAAAAGAGAACGAGGCAAAACTAACTGCTGCCTGCAAAGAACACCTTTTTCAGAAAAGGAAATGACGGATCTCGATAGATTGGTGATCAGCGTTAGCCAATCTATCGAGATATGAAAGGTTGCCGACTCGGGGGCCGACATGTAAGTCGAACGGCAAAGCGGAATGTGCTGGAGGCTGAGCAAGGGTTACGAAGTTAGTCAGCGAGGAGCGACAGAGGCGGAGTTAACCGACGTGCTTGCCTTGGCTTAAATAGATTTCCTTCTTATTCAAAACTTTTAGAATTTTCTTATCTAAAGTCCAAAGACGAAGCTTCTTATTTCTTACTTGGCTAATAAGCACCGAATCGATTAAACTTATCCCTTTATCTATATGTTTGTTTTCAAAGGAAAGCTTTCCAGCCGATAAAAAACTACCTTCAGATGTTAGAATATTCAGATTTTCCCAATATTCGAGAATAAAGGATACCTCGCTTTTATTCTTACAGCCTTGGAGTAATTCTCCAAAAACTACTTCGTGAACTATCACTTCAGAAGATTCAAGTAAGTCTTTCAGTTCGCTGAAAATGGGATCCTTTCCTCTAAAGAATTCAATCCAAACGGAGGTATCTACGAGAATCATCTGCTTCGGTTCAAATCACGTATAGCTTTCCCCGAAAAACCCTCCCGGAAAAAAAGAGGAGAATCATGAAGCTTTGTATTCAATTTCCTTATTTTGGCCTGTTTTAGCCACTCTGAGAGGGCCTTCTGGAGAGAATCCGTAATGTTTTTCCCGCCGGAGTACTTTTGAACCTCTGCAATCAAATCATCCGGCAATATTGCGGTCACTTTCATACGATACAATATACGATACTATTTCGTATTTTCAATCTTTTTATTTATGAATCGTCCTACTATATTAAAGTAATTCAGATACTTTTGGCTAAGAAAATAAAATCATGGGCAAGCATGTTCGGATAACGATAGATAAATGCCGAAGTCAGAGGACTGAGGACAGAACATCGATGAACGGAATTTCCATCTTTTAGAAAAAGATTCTTTTGGTAATAGTGGATCTTTCCTCTACTTCTGCAGCATTTCCAACATCTAGCAGCTACTGTCTAGCGTGAGCGAAGCAAACGCATCTGTCCTCTGTCTTCTGAAAGCAAACTGGAGCGGCGTGCTAAACGCCGGATTGGCTTCAACTTTTATATAAGTTTTTCAGGTACTTACCTTTCAGGGTTTTATATATTGAGAAATCCGAATCTATACTAATGATATTAAAGATTCCTTCCCGCTCCGCAATACACATTAACGACGCGTCTGCTAAATCCATCGGTAAATCTGAATATTTCTGCATCCGATTCTTAATATACTTTAAATCGTCTAAGGTAATCTCTAAGACTTGCAAACCGCCTCTTTCTATCCATTCCAGGAAATCGGATTGAACCGCAATGGAGAAAGAAAGTAGATAAATAACTTCCGTTATGATCGGCCAGGTCGTAAATAATGAACCTTTAAAGGATTTTAAAAATTTAAAAACCGATTTATGATGGTCATCCGATGAATTAAACAGCGCAATAATAGGACCAGAATCAATGAGAGCGACGTTTTTCATTCTTTTCTTTTAAAATATTAATAAGATGAGCCTTTCTATTCTTCGCTAAATTCTTATTATTCGAGGCGTATTTAGCAAAAAGATCTTCTCCTAGTTCAAAAGGAGTTTTCATCGAACTATGATTCTTTATATATTCAAGAATTGATTCCTTAACGATCTCTGAACGGCTTTTACCCTTGGATTTCGCAAATAAATCGAGCTTTCTTTCTAGATCCGGCGGTATTCTTAGACTTATCATCGCACTATTGTATCACAAATATGTAGTACGAGCAAGATTTTTACGTAGCTCTCTAAGAAAAGAATAATTTTTACCAGCCTTCCCCGAGCAGGAGTCAGAAGAGGACTTGATCATTAATGAGCGGAGATTCCGTGCTCTATAGAAAGATTCTTACGTTATCGGTGGATCTTTCCTTTACCTCTGCAGCATTTCCAACATCTAGCAGCTACTGTCTAGCGTGAGCGAAGCAAACGCGTCTGTCTTCTGTCCTCAGTCTTCTGGGAGACAGAACATTGATAAGCAGGATTTCCAAGCTATAAGGAAAGATTCCTGTGTTATAGTAGATCTTTCCTTTACCTCTGCAGCATTTCCAACATCTAGCAGCTTCTGTCTAGCGTGAGCAAAGCGAACGCGTCTGTCCTCTGACCTCTGTCTTCTGAAAGCGGCAACGATGTGTAGGGTGCGAAGCAGTCGCAGCGAGTCGGATAACGGTTTATGTTAAGAGAAAAGAGTCGCTGGGACCGGAGCGAACGCGAAGCCCGTAGCAGCGTGACCCGAACGAAGTGAAGGGGGCCGCCCGTGCAGAAGACAGAGGTCAGATGACGGAGGACGGAACATTGATGAGCAAGGTTTCCACGTACTATAGAAAGATTTTTATGCTAAGAGTGGATTTGTCCCCCGTCCTCTACAGCATTTCCAACCTCGAGCAGCTTCTGTCTAGCGTGAGCAAAGCGAACGCATCTGCCCTCTGTCTTCAGTCCTCTGCTCCCTGCCCTTCCTTCATCGAAACTAGTCCAATATTTATTTTACTGGAATTCCAATTAATTTTAGGACTCCGAATTTCTGAATTTTGGACAATTGTGACCTAATTCTTATTCCGACGTAATCAATTCGTAATGAATTCCGGCCATTCTGACACTCGAAACTAAGACACTTAAAATCACCCTCGGAAAAGGGTTCAAAATAAAAATACACGGTAACTCTAAATGAAAAAAAGAAGAAACGGAGAAATTTCACTCCGTCCGATTCAGGATTCTCTCTGCCGATTGTTCCTGCTGGGAATTTATACGATTTGCGTTTCCGCAAGTTTTGCCCAAGGAGCTCCGGAAAAGACTCAACCACAACCGACTGTTCCACCGGCACCGACCCAGGAGCAGAAGGAAAAGCCGCCTGAGGAATTTACGATCTATGAAGATTCCGAAGGACAGTTATATACTAAACCGGCTCCCGGCCGTGTTCCGAGTAAATTGAATAAAGGAATCAATAAGCATGATCCTAAATTCAATCCTTACCCGAACCACCTCACGAGTCGTCCGGCGGAACCTCAAAAAGAAAAACTGACCATTACGGGTCGGATTCAATTTCGGGGTGTTTCGGCGCAGGAAGGTTCAAACTTCAGTAATGGACATTCGGATTTCGGTTCCGTGGATTGGAACTTTCGTCGACTTCGTGTCGGCTTCCAATACCAAGGCGCTTCCTGGTGGGGGGCCATCCTGAACATTCGCGGGGAGAATATGCTGAATAACCCTCAGCTAAACAGCTCAACGAATGCCGCAGGCCAAGTAACTTCCGTTTCCCTAAAAGATTCCCGCGGGTTTATCCAAGAAGCTGCGCTCTTCTTTAATCTTCCGTTCCTGGGAGCGAGAGTCAGCCTGGGTCAGTTGCCTACGCAATTCCAACGGGAATATCTAATGTCTTCGGCAAACTTTATCGCCCTGGAACGTTCTTACACGACGCAAGCCTATCCGCAGTTCGACGACGGAGTCGGAATCCAACTTTCTCCCTTGAAAGATATTTTCGACGGCAAATACGAAAAACATCTGACGGTCAACCTGATGGTCGGTAACGGGAAAGGCGCCGGCGGAGACTTCGGAAACGGACGTCGCCAAGACCTTACTTATACGTTCGACGGAAACCAACCCCTGATTACTTCGCCTACTTATTATGGTCGAGTTCAGTGGAATGTCTTCGGCGGGCTCATCAAACCGAACGGCGCAAACGTCGGTTGGCAGGAAGGAGAGGAAATTTTCCAGAGAGAAGCGAAACTCTCCATCGGTGCGGCTCATATGCAAACCAGAAATGCGGCGTTTAGTAGTTCTCCAGGCTCAACCCTCGCAGTCGACGGCGCGGTTCCGAGAGGTTACGGTAACGTTACCATGTTGACCACTCAAACCACTCCCGATTGCGGAACGAACGGAAACTTCAACGTACAGAGCAACTTAACCACCCCGGGGCGCTGTAGACTAGACCTGGCAGGTAATACGTTCGACTATACTTTCACTTGGAAAGGAATCTATCTAAGCGGCGCTTATACTAGATTCTCCGGTGCGGCTTCCAATAACATGATCGGTTGGCAACAAACAGTAGGCTATAATATTGCGATCACGGATAAGTTCTGGCTAATGCCGGTACTTCGTTACGACTATATGCAAGGTGATTTTAATAGAAACGGTCATATGGATCCGAGCGATTATAGAAAGTATTATTGGGTGGGGCTGGATTTCTTCGGAGACAAACACCTCTTCAAAGCACAGCTCTTCTACCAACTTCCCATACTTGAATTAGGCGTTAACCCGAACAACGGAAACGCAACGACCATCAATAACCAGACGGTTTACTTCCAACTCCAAGGAACCTTTTGGACCGGGGTTACTTCGCCGGACTATCTGGACACACGTTTAGAATAAATGGAAAGGTATATACGTATGAAATTTCTTAAATTAGCGATCTTCGCTCTGGCAGCATCCTTTTCGGTAAACTGTCATAGCCACCAAGAAGATACAAGCTCTCTCTTATTGGCTTTAGCAGGAGCCCAGACTGGAGACGGAAAGAATTCGATCGTTATTTTTGATACGACCGACGGAATTTCCTTCACCGGAAAATGCTATGATTCGTTCACCGTGGGTGGCGCGAGCGGGGTAAGCGGGCCGGCGATTTCTCCCACTGCATACTTCAATATAGCGTTGGGTGGAACTGCCGCAAATAACGACTTCCATAAACAGAACACTAGCTCGAGCACCTGCGCTGCCGGAACGACCAATTTAGGTTTTACCGGAGGAGGAGTTCCTGCAATCGGATCAAGTTTCGCATTCAAGGCATACTATTGCGATCCGAACTATTCCGCTTGTAAATCGGCGCAGTGGAAAGCTGCGGGCTTTTAAACCCGATTGCGGATTGGTCCATTTACGAAAAACCCTTCTCCTATGGTCTAGGGTTTTTCATTTCTTTTTAGTACGGGAAATTCCCGGACGTTCTTATTCGTCTCAGGTCCACCTAACCGTGGGTTCTTTCCGGTTGAATGACAAATCAGTCACGTACGTCCGGAAGAAATCGAGATTCTGATAACTCGGAAGAATGCGTCATACCATCTTAATTCCGCAGAAATCAGTTTGTAATAATACTCGAATAAGGTTACAAATTACGAGGAGAGCTCTTTTTAGATGAAAAATATAACCCTAAAAGTCCTTTTGCTTACTGCGGCGCTAGTCACCAGCTCCGCGTTCGCGCAAGAAAAAAAAACAATCACAATCAAAGGCTCCGACACCATGGTCATCCTAGTCCAAAAATGGGCGGAAGCTTATCCTGACAAAAAAGTACAATTTCAAGTCACCGGCGGCGGATCAGGAACCGGAATTGCAGCGTTAATCAACGGAACAACCGATATCTGCTCTTCTTCCAGACCTCTAAAACCGCAAGAAATTCAACAGCTAAAGGAAAAATACAATTCGAACGGCGTCGAAATTAAGGTCGCCGTCGATGGACTTTCCGTTTACGTGAACAAACATAATTCTATTTCGAAATTAACGCTCGGCCAAATTCGGGAAATCTTTACAGGCAAAGTCAAGAACTGGAAGGATGTAGGCGGGGAAGATCATAAAATCATTCTCTATAGCCGCGAAAATAATTCCGGAACATACGAGTATTTCAAAGAGCACGTTTTAGAGAAAAAGGATTTTGATCCCGCCTCCCAGCATATGGTAGGAACCGCCGCATTAGTCAATGCAGTCGGTAAAGACAAATGGGGAATCGGTTACGGCGGCGCGGCCTATGCTTCGGACGTAAAGGATGTCGCGGTTTCCATCGATGAAAAAAGCAAGCCTGAACTGCCGACCGAAGCGAATATTCTCTCGAACAAATATCCGATATCTAGATATCTATACTTTTACCTAAGAGAAGTTCCGAAAGACGATACGAAAAAATTCGTGGATTGGGTGATCGGCAAAGAAGGCCAAAAAGTCGTTCACGACGTCGGCTACTTTCCTTTAAAGAAAAAGTAAGGGTCGGTAAAAGAGTTTAATGGGCAAATTCGAATCTCTTCTGAGATATCTATTTCATCCTAAAAAAAGAAGAGTGGATAGTATCGCCGAGGGGACGGTTAAGATCGTCGCCGGCACTTCGATTTTGCTCATCCTCCTTATTTTTCTTTTCATATTTAAAGAGGCCTCTTCCCTATTCTTTACCAAATCGCCGTCGACCATTTCGGCGGAGAGTAATGCACCCGCGAGCTACGGTTCGGATACGCCGAGCGAATACAATCCGGACGGAGAGTCTCAAACTCGACTGGGACCCAAGATAGAATCGAAAGAGGCGTCCCAGACCGAAACGGAGACTTCCCTTTGGGAAAGTCTAACGAGCTCTATCTGGCAGCCGATCTCTACGGTTCCTAAGTTTGGAATTCTGCCGCTGATCGTCGGAACGGCCAAGACTACGTTTATCGCGATCCTGATCGGCGCTCCCCTTGCGATTCTAGCGGCCCTGAACGTAACCTTCTTCTTACCCGGAAGAATTCGAGAAATCATCAAACCGACGATCGAGTTGCTCGCCAGTTTTCCGTCAGTCGTTATCGGATTCTTTTGTCTCATGGACGTCGCTACGGTGGTGAAAGAAGTCTTTGATTTGGATTTTCGATTGAATGCGATTACGGGTGGAATCGGTTTAGCGATAGCAGTAACTCCGATTATTTTCACGGTAGCCGAAGACGCGTTAAATACGGTTCCTCAATCGTATAGGCAGGCTTCTTTAGCGTTAGGCGCCACCGAATGGCAAACCGCATATCGGGTAATGTTGCCGGCCGCTTTACCGGGAGTCTTTGCGGCGATTTTACTCGGAATCGGTCGAGCTTTCGGCGAAACAATGATAGCGTTGATGGCGACCGGCAACGCCCCTTTAATGTCTTTCGGGCTATTCGATCCGACTAGAACGTTTGCGGCCACGATCGGCGCGGAAATGGGGGAAGTGATCTGGGGATCAAACCATTATAATATTCTGTTTCTACTAGGTGTTCTCCTATTCGTATTTACTTTTTCATTGAATGCAGTTACTGAACTTTACGTAAAGAAACGGCTTATGAGAAAATTCCAGGGTTCCTAATGATTCGAAATCTATATACTTACTGACGGTTATCCCATTGAAATGGAAGAAAGTCCGCTTAAACCGCAAAAGACGATTCAAGGATAGAATCGGGACGATAGTGGCCGAAGGCATTCCGATGCTGGCCACAATGACGATCGTCTCGATCATTCTTATCATGCTCGGAAATTTCGTATTTCGGGGAATCCTAAACGTTTCGTGGGAATTCTTAAGCGCCGTTCCTAAAAACAATAACCTGGAAGGCGGAATCTTTCCCGCAATTTACGGAACCGTATATCTCGTTTTTATTATGATATTATTCAGTATCCCGATCGGTACGATGACCGGAATTTTTTTGGCGGAATACACTGCGCGAAATTCTTGGTTCACTTCTACGGTTCGTTTTGCGATCAATACGTTGGCTGGAGTTCCCTCCATCGTATTCGGGTTATTCGGAGTCGGTTTTTTCATTCAATTTGTAGGTAAAGGAGTCGATTCCATCGCAGGGAATCCTTCTCCGGTCTGGGGCAAGCCTGCAATCATCTGGGCCGCCGCTACCTTAGCCGTTCTTACGCTACCGGTAGTGATCATATCGGTGGAAGAAACGATGCGTAGCATCCCGAGGGAAATGCGCGAAGCGAGTCTGGCTTTGGGTGCCACGAAATGGCAAACGATTTGGAAATTAGTACTTCCGAATTCGCTTACAGGAATTCTAACCGGAGCGATTCTTGCTATCGGGCGCGGGGCTGGAGAAGTCGCTCCAATTCTCTTTGTAGGGGTCGTATATTCGCTTCCGGATCTTCCCACAAAATTAACCGACCAGTTCATGCAATTAGGATATCATTTATTCGTATTGGCGACCCAATCGCCCGATGTGGATAAGGCCCTTCCTAAACAATACGCGACGACTTTAGTTTTATTAATGCTCACGTTCGGAATGAGTTTCTTCGCGACGTATTTTCGCTATCGGATTCGAAAAGGGAAACACAAAGCAAGTACATAATAAATTCGTTTAACAATAGAATCATGCGAGGAGAAATTCGCAGGTGAAAGACAGCCACAAGGTAAAAATCAAATCTCGCCATTTCAACTTTTTCTACGGAGAAAGCCAAGCCCTGCACGATATCTCCTTGGACATTCATGTAAAGAAAGTCACGGCTTTTATCGGCCCGTCCGGATGCGGGAAGTCCACTTTCCTCAGATCCATCAACCGAATGAACGACGTAATAGACGGAACTCATACGGAGGGAAAACTCGAGATCGACGGAATCAACGTCTATGATCCGTTGATGAACGTAGTCGAGTTAAGAAAACGGGTCGGCATGGTGTTCCAGAAGTCTTTTCCGTTTCCCAAATCCATTTATGAAAATATCGCATTCGGTCTGAAACTGAATTATAAAATTCCGAAGAGCGAAATGGATCAGATCGTAGAGGAAAGCCTACGCAAAGCGGCGCTCTGGAAGGAAGTCAAAGATCGGTTAGACGACAGCGCCCTGGGACTTTCCGGAGGGCAGCAGCAGAGACTTTGCATAGCAAGAGCGATCGCGATGAACCCTGAGGTCATTCTCATGGATGAACCTTGCTCCGCCTTAGATCCCATTTCGACCAAAAAGGTGGAGGAGTTTATCAATGAATTTAAGGACTCGTATACGATCGTAATCGTTACGCATAATATGCAACAAGCGGCCCGTATCAGCGATTATACGGGTCTCTTCTATATGGGAAAATTGCTGGAGTTCGATACTACTAAAAAAATCTTCAATGATCCGTCCAAAAAGGAAACCGAAGATTATATTTCCGGCAAATTCGGTTAGTCGATATTCTTACTATTTATCATTTTCGAGGCTAAATTCGATCCGAAAAATAGCTTTTCAAGCCTAGTCCTGTAACCTATAAAAAGGCCAGGACGAAACTTGTTGTGATGCGTGTAAAATCTTCAAATCTAGTAGAATCTCTTTCCGCAGTTCTTCTGCAACTTGCCGACGTTATAGCGAAAGTTTCGACCGACCAGTATTCTCTCGCTCTTCCTGTTCTGTGCGGCTCTTCGGTCGGAAAACACGTCAGGCATTCCCTCGAATTTGTCGAGGCTCTCTTAAAAGGGAGAGAAACGGAAATCGTTTCGTACGATCGTCGAGAGCGAAACCTTTTGTACGAAAAATCGCCAATCGCTGCGTCGGAGAGACTTGTCGAATTGGCATCGACTTTATGCGCTCGGACTTGGTCGGGGCCGATGCGGCTTTCCTATACTGCCAATCCCTATTCGGGAGAAGAAGGTAGAACCGAATCATTTTGGGAACGGGAGCTTTTATACGTGCAGGAGCATACGATTCATCACGATGCTATGATAAGAATCGCATTGGAACATCTAGGCACTAAGGATGTTCCGAATAGTTTCGGCTTCGCATTTTCCACGATACAATTCGAAAGGTCGAAGCCGATTCTTTCGGATTGGGATCCAGTTATATAAAATTCGGATGAATTCGGATCCTTGCGAAGAAGAACTATTAAAGCTTTCGAATGCGATGGAATTTTGGCCGACTTGGAGGTTGTATCTTCCGTTAATTCCGTGGATCGCTCTACTGAGCTTCCGCTCGATTCGATTGGGTTCCCTTACCTCTTTAGGATTCGGAACGATCGCGGCCGCAAATCCGGGAATACCGTTAGGCGGATTGGTCGGCGAATCCAAGTTCGAGATACTCCGCCGGCTTAAGCAGGATTACGTTTTAAAAAATTTTCTGGTCGATATTCCGTTCCGCACTTCGGAAAACATTCTCGCTCAAATGAAGAAGATCGGTTTGGATTTTCCGATCATAATTAAACCCGACGCAGGCCAAAGAGGCCAGGGAGTACGACTTGCGACTAGAAGCGAGGAGCTCCCAGCCATTTTATCCGAATCTAATGTTCCGTTACTCGTTCAAGAATTTCATCCGGGGCCTAACGAAGCCGGCATTTTTTATTACCGTCTCCCTTCGGAGCCGTCGGGAAAGATATTTTCCATTACTAGAAAAGCCTTTCCTCGAGTCACGGGCGATGGTCGTTCTACGTTGGAAGATCTTATACGAATGCATCCCAGGTTTCGTATTCAGGCCAAAGTTTTCCGAGAAAGATTTCCGCACCGCTGGGCAGAAGCCTTGCCGAAAGGATACAGTTTGAAACTTGCGGAGGCAGGCAATCATTGTCAGGGAGCCTTATTCCTAGACGGAAAGAATTGGATCACCCCTCAATTGGAAAAATCCATAGAAGATGCGACTCGACCGTTTACCGGTTTTTACTTCGGTCGATATGACGTTCGCTTTTCGTCCGTGGAAGAATTAAAATCCGGAAAAGGATTTAAAATCATCGAGTTGAACGGAGTAACTTCCGAATCTACCAATCTGTACGATCCGCGATTTTCCATGGGAGATAGGTATGCGATTCTATTTAAACAATGGCAACTGCTATTCAAAATCGGAAGAGAGTCCGGGGGGAAGAAAGCGGGCCTGTTCCCTATTTTAAGGGCGATATGGGATTTTTATAAAGGAGATAGAAAAGTCTCCGACCTTTCTAATTAAGGAAGGAAAGAATAAAAAATTGCTTTCTTCGATTTGCCTTAATGCGAATGTAAAAATCTTTTTCTCGATCTGTTCCGGAGGTTGAAGCTTTGAAACGCGGGTTCTTAAACTTAATTTTCTTTCTCGTCGGAGATCCTAAAAAAAATTCTCTCGAACATAGATTGTTCAACTCCGTAGCTTTGGTTAACGGGGTTCTCAATATAGTAGGCTCGATTTTTCTTCCGGAACATGAATATTATCTTCGCATATTAATCTTAAATTTAATATCCGGAGCGGCTTTGCTCCTAATGTATTATCTTTCGCGCGTGAAGAGTATTTACTATGCCTTATATTGGCCGTTTAATCTTACGATTCTAGTCTACCTTTCGTCCGTTTGGTTTCTAAACGGCGGTTCGCAAGGCGGAAATCACTATTATTTCATACCCGCCCTCGTGATCGCGACCATTCTACTTAGGGATCATAATGTATTCTTAGTCTACGGACTGTATGCATTGTTCACTATGGCCTTGTACGGAATAGAATACTTTCATCCCAATTTCATAGTGGAAGCCGAATCCAGGGAGATTAGATACTCCGACTTGGCGGGAAATTATCTTTTCGTCCAAATACTTACAGGAATATTGATATTCATCTTGGCAAGAAATCTGAACGTCGAGCGGGCCAAGTCGGATAATTTGCTTCGCAACATTCTTCCTGAAACGATCGCGGACGAACTAAAGAGAACCGATAAAGTCCTTCCGGTACGCTACGAAAACGTATCCGTACTTTTTACGGATATGGCCGGATTTACCCAGATAGCGGAGACTATGACTCCGGAAGAACTGCTTGGAGAGTTGGATTCATTCTTCAAATATTTCGATCGAATCTCTAAACGTTACGGTTTAGAAAAAATTAAAACTATCGGCGATTCCTATATGGCTGCAGGAGGTTTACCGGTTCCGAATTTTACTCATCCGGTTGACGCGGTACTTTGCGGACTCGAATTTCAAGTGTTTATGAAACAGCAGAAAATAGAAAAAGACAAGGAGGGCATGCCTAGTTGGTCGTTACGATTGGGAATTCACACCGGAAGCGTAGTCGCCGGCGTGATCGGAACGGAAAAATTCGCCTATGATATTTGGGGGGACACGGTAAATACCGCGAGTCGAATGGAAAGTTCGGGATTACCGGGAGAAGTTAATATCTCGAAAGAAACATACGATCGAGTAAAGGACTTCTTCGATTGCGAACCGAGAGGATTGGTAAAGGCAAAAAACAAAGGAGAGATTGAAATGTACTTAGTGAAGGGAATCAAGACGGATCTTCTGGATCAGGGAACCATCGATGCTCCGAGTCATGCTTTCTGGCGTCTCTATTCGGAATTGGAAGGAAAGGAAAAAAACAAGGTCAGTTGAAGTGATCCCATCCTCCGAGCAAGGAGGAAGAGTCGACCTTCGCATCGTAAGGAATCTCCTCCTCGTAACCCGGGTTTCTTTCTTTGTACTCGTTTCTCTCGTTGATTTGATTCGTAAAGCGTTCTTCGGCGCTAGGGGAAACCGATTGAGGCGGAAATCGATCCGGATTGTCCTCGATGTAACGAAGATAAGAACCTAGAATCTGTAAGAGGAGGTCCAACTCGGAGGAAAAAAATCCATAGATATTACCTAAGGCCATATTTCCGCTGCGATACGAGAATACGGATGCGAGAGAAAATAGTTTTTTGGGTGCGAGAATCTCCAAGCTTCTCCACGCGTTTGCATCTCTGGTTGCTAAGGAAAATGAGAGGAACTCTGCGTTGATTTTAGAAATTGTTACTATAGGCGCATTTTGACCGATATACGGTTGATGAGAACGGACGATGCCGTCGATTTCGGCCGGATCATCCAAAATGAAGGACATACAATCTTGAGAATAAACGTCATCCAATCTTCTTGCGACGAGGCCTGCGAGATATACACAAATCTCGCCGCCCGGTTTCGGAGACAATGGGCTCAAAAAATTTTCCAGCAACAAAACGTGGCTCTCGAAGGTTCCTTTCCAAGAACCTTTAGGAAGTTTCGACAGGTCCATACGATCCTCCCAGCTCCTTTCTATAAGAACGATCATTTCCGTAAAAAGTTAAGTAAATTTCGATTTTTTTTATGAAGCTATATAGATCCTTCACTCTAGTTCTGATTCTTTTTTCGTTGGAAAGCTGTACATCCTTTAAGGAATGGAGGATGACCGAAGAAGAAGCCTTCGAAGATTTTTCCCGATCCGGGATTTCGTATCGGGATATCGCCTCGCAAGATCAAGACCGAGATACGATCCATTCGGTGACGGTCGGATGTCACGACAATTCTCCCAGAGATATTCTAGTCTTCGTGCACGGTTCCCCGGGAAATTGGATCCATTATTGGAGCTATTTAAAAGATTCGGAATTGCTTCAGCGATATTGTATGATAAGCATTGACCGCCCCGGGTTTGGAAGATCGGGAAAGCCGTTACCGGATATTAATCTTCAGGCTAAACGAATTATAGATTCCTTGTCTTTACTTCGAATTCCTCATCCGAAAAAAAAATATATATTAGTCGGACATTCTTACGGCGGTCCTGTCGCGGCGAGAATTGCGTCGCTGGAAGAAAAAAAGATCACTCATCTGGTATTATTGGCTGCCGCCCTCGATCCGGAAAAAGAGGAATTAAAATGGTACAATCGGCTCGCGGATACGAAGATTGCCCGCTTACTACTTCCCTCCCCTTGGATCGTAAGTAATGAAGAAATGATCCCGATGAAAGATCAGCTAAAGGAAATCGAAGCCGATTGGAAAACGATTCGATCAGCTACTTATATCGTGCAAGGAGGAAAGGACACGTTGGTCGATCCCGAAAATCTTGAATTCGTTCGACGCCTATTTCCCAAAGGATCCGTTAAGGAAGAAATTTTTTTACCGGACGGGGATCACTTTTTACCCTGGAACAATTTTCCGCTTATAAAACGGATCTTATTGGATATCGCTCGGGAGCAGAGGACTGAGGACTGAGGACTGAGGACTGAGGACTGAGGACTGAACATTATTCCTATTCCTCTGACAAGAATTTTTTTAAATGAATTATGTTGGAGCTCCCACGTTATAGAGAAAGATTCTTATGTTAACAGTAGATTTTTCCGATATCTAGCAGCTACTGTCTTCAGTCCTCTGGCCTCTGTCTTCTGGACGAACAAAGCAAACGCGTCTACCCAGGAAATGGATGTGGTGCGCGACGTTTGCGATACGGTCTCGGTTCTGGAACAGGGAAAAGTCGTGGAAAGCGGTTCCTGTTATTCCCTTTTTGCGGATCGTTTAAATCAGGCCACAAGAAGATCTAGCAACAACGTTTTATCGACGCCGATCATTGACGCCATCATCCTAATTTTTACAGATATCGCAATTATTACATTCGGGAAGATTCGCACCAAAATACTCGTAGACGAATTCCCTTCTGCATCTATCCGATTTCAAATATTGAAGCATTTGATAAAGACGATTTAGGCCCGCCTTCTTCCGTTCCTCCCTCAACTCTCTTGAAAGAAGTTCCTCCGGTAGCTCACTTTCAATTCGAAGAGAATTTCTTTCTAATTCTCCGGAAGTTACTCCGTGTCGTTCGAATAGGTTTAAGACGGTCTGCAGTCGATGATCGCCTCGATTTTTATGCACTAATTTTGCTTGGAGTTCTTCATAGCTAATGGAAGAGAGTCTGTCCCCAAGTCGGCACATGGTTTGGAAAGTTCTAAGAATAAAGGATTCGTCCGGATTCTGCCATTCTATAAAATCCATCAGCACCGCAAGATCGTCCTGATTATAGAAAAGGTGGCAATCGGACGATTTACCGTCGCGGCCCGCCCTGCCTATTTCCTGATAATACGCCTCCAGTGATGACGGAAGTTCCGCATGTACGATCGTTCGAATATCCGGCTTATCTACTCCCATCCCGAACGCATTCGTGGCCAAAAGTAGACGATCTTCCGACTTTAAAAATTGATTCTGGATTTTCCTTCGTTGTTCTGACGGTAGTTGTCCATGATAAACCTTATATTCGATTTTTTTTAAGTCCAGCTTCTCTGCGAATTTCTCCAAATTCTTAATAAGATTAAAATATACGATGGTATTACCGCTCTTCTCCTGCAATAAGGACAGAATCGCTTCGCTTTTGGAAGGTTCGTCCAAGAACGTTTTAACGTCCAAAAATAAATTCGGCCTGCATATTCCTTCGTTATAAATTTTAATTTCGGATTCGGATAATCCGATCTGCCGAATAATATCCGATTGAATTTCCCTGGTCGCCGTCGCGGTGAGAGCGATCGTGACAGGATTACGTAATACGTTTCTAAACTCGGCGATTTTAGTATAGTCCGGACGGAAATCATGTCCCCATTGACTGACGCAATGTGCCTCGTCGATGGCCAACAAGGAAATTTTTCTCGCCCGCAGCGAATTGATAAATTCCAATTTTCGAAACCGTTCAGGCGAAACGTAAAGAATCTTGTATAATCCTTTCTTTATATTTTCGTAACGCTGAATTCTCTCAGGCTTGGATAAGGAAGAATTGACGAATTCCGCGTCGATCCCGAGTTGCTTTAGTTTTCCCGTTTGATCCTGCATGAGAGCAATCAGAGGGGAGATTACGATCGCTAATCCGTCCAAAGCCATCGCAGGCATTTGATAGCAGATCGACTTTCCCATTCCTGTAGGCATCACGACCAGACAATGTTTGCCGGATAAGATATCTTGTATGATTTTCTCTTGCGTAGAACGAAACTGGGAGATCCCGAACAATTGCTTCAGGGCGGAAATAGAGGGCATTAGAGTTACGATATCCCAAGCCTCGGATTCGACAAGCCTTTGCCGTTTCTCCTTCGATCGGGTTTTGAATGGAGAATGCTCTTAGCATATCCTGTTATGTGGCTCACAGCCGACCGGAGTCAATTCAGCCGATTTTCCCCACCTTTTGCTAACAAAAAGCCGGATACGATCGTGAAATGAAAAGAACTGGAGTATTCCGCCGGCGGCAAAACTGGAACCGGACATTCCGGAATCGATTATTTGTAACTTTGGATATCGCTTCGAAGAAATCAATCTTATTCGTTATATTAGATAGATTCCGATTAACTATAAGAATTTCTAATTTTAATTCGATTCGCTTTATAAAAATGAATTAGATATTAAGTGATTGATCGCAGGATGAAAAAATCGGAAAAAGAAAAAAAGAAACCGGTCTTTCCTGCTAATTCGCATAAATGCTAATTCTTCCTGTTGGACTTCCCGATTTGAAGTTCTTATCGAATTCGAAACTCTTCGGCCGAAATCAACGAGTGAACGAAAGAATGAAATTTAAGCGAGATCGAGTTCTTGTCTTAGAATTATGAAAGTGAAAACGTTATTGCCAGATATGTAATATAATTGCCGGGTCTTCTCCTCGGTACCGGCTCGACGAAACAGTAAAAGGAAACGAGTGAATGCAAATAAAATCCGTAGTCTCGATCAAAAATCTTTCTAAAACCTACGCCTCCGGGTTTCAAGCGTTAAAGAACGTAAACTTGGAAATTCGCGATGGGGAAATTATCGCCTTATTGGGACCGAACGGAGCCGGTAAAACTACGTTGATCTCCATCATCTGCGGCATAGTAAATCCGAGCTCCGGTTCGGTTACCGTCGCAGGATATGACATCATTCAAAATTATCGACAAACCCGTTCTTTAATCGGACTCGTACCCCAAGAACTGACCGTCCACGCATTCGAAACCGTCTGGGCGACGGTTAGTTTCAGCCGAGGCCTGTTTGGAAAATCGCCGAATCCCGCCTATGTGGAAAAAGTGCTAAAATCTCTATCGTTATGGGAAAAGAAAGATCAAACGATCATTACCCTTTCCGGAGGCATGAAACGACGGGTATTGATCGCTAAGGCTTTGGCCCACGAACCGACCGTATTGTTTCTAGACGAACCTACTGCCGGTGTCGATGTGGAACTGAGGAAAGATATGTGGAATATCGTGCGATCGTTACGCGACAACGGAGTTACGATCATTTTAACGACACATTATATAGAAGAGGCCGAAGAGATCGCGGATCGGGTCGGAATCATAAACAACGGAGAATTGATTCTTGTCGAGGAAAAAAGCGAGTTGATGCACAAGCTCGGAAAGAAACAGATTATCATCGACTTAATATCATCACTCAATTCGATCCCAAGCTCTCTCGGCGATCATGAATTAGAAATCGCTAATAATGGCCTACAACTCGTCTACACTTACGATAGCAACGGGAAACAAAACGGAATCACTTCTTTCTTGGATGACCTCCGGATGGCAGGCATAGGTTTCCGGGATTTGAATACCACCCAGAGTTCTTTAGAAGAGATCTTCGTTAAATTAGTAAAGGAGTCCAAATGAATTTTCACGCAATCAAAGCGATTTATATTCTCGAAATGTCACGGACAAGAAGAACTCTAATGCAGAGTATCGCCTCCCCCGTTATTTCCACTTCGCTATATTTCGTCGTATTCGGTTCCGCCATCGGATCCAGAATTCAGGAAGTGAACGGGGTCGCGTACGGATCCTTTATCGTCCCGGGGCTCGTAATGCTTACCCTATTGACGGAAAGCATTTCCAACGCGTCCTTCGGAATCTATTTTCCTAAATTCACCGGAACGATTTATGAAATCTTATCGGCTCCCGTCTCCAGCTTGGAAGCAGTACTCGGTTTCGTGGGTGCAGCCGCTACCAAGTCCGTCATCCTGGGCATCATAATGTTAACGACCGCGTCTATGTTTGTCCCCATAAGAATCGCGCACCCGTTTCTAATGGCATTTTTCCTACTCTTAACCTGCATATCGTTCAGCTTATTCGGTTTTATTATAGGAATCTGGGCCGATAACTTCGAAAAACTGCAAGTCATTCCCATGCTCATCATTACTCCATTGGTGTTTTTAGGCGGAAGTTTCTATTCCGCGAATATGCTTCCACCGTTTTGGCAATCCCTAACGCTCTTTAATCCGGTACTCTATTTAGTCAGCGGTTTTCGTTGGAGCTTTTTCGAGATTTCGGATGTAAGCGTGGAAGTAAGCTTAGCAATGATTCTCTTATTCCTAACCGGCTGCTTGGCCGTAGTGACCTGGATTTTCAGAACCGGATATCACATTAAGAAATAGTGATCTTCTCGAATCGTCGAAAGCGATTCCGCTAAGCTCCCAGTTTCATGCGAGATCCGTCTTCGAATCTCGGCGAAGATCCGTAAATTCGTTTATACGCCTTGGAAAAAGCGAACGCGGATGAGTAGCCGACGGTTCGGGCGACTTCTTCCAAAGTCGTATTCTGTTCCCGAAGCAACGCCTTCCCTTTATCGATCCGAAGTCTCGCGAGATAATCCATAGGAGTGCAACCCAGAACCTCCCGAAATCGGTTCGCCAAAGAAGCTCTGGAAATCCCGACGACTCGGGAAAGTTTTTCCAATGTCCAACCGTGGGACATTTTTTTATGCAGAGCTTCCAATACGGATAAAATTTTTTCATCCTTAAAAACGGTTCTCCACCCCGGCGAAGAAGACGGGTGAATTTCCAGCCAATGTCGAATAACGTAGTACAAAAGAATATCCGCAAGTCTTTGCAAAATCAAATCCGATCCGATGCCGGAGTCGATTTCTTGAGAAATTAAAACCAAGGTCGTTTGCAACGGATGATGGGAGGAAATTTCACCGGACCGTACCAGTATATGGTCGGGGAGCTCGAAGAAAAAAGGATGTTGAGGAAAGTCGGGCACTTCGTATCTAACGGAAACAAAAGTCGTTAAAGGGACCTTATTCGGCTTAACTTCTTTCACCGCCATGTCTCTGAATCGTAGGATATTCATCGCTTTTTGGTCGGGTGACGATACGAGATCATGATCAAAACCTTTCGCAATAAATAGGATATCTCCCTTTTCCAAACGTATCGATTTACCTTTAAATCGTACATAACAGGAGCCTTGCGAAAGCATATGAAATCCTCCGCTCCTATTACAAGGGAACTGTAATCCCCACGCCTTATACATGGAAGTTCTGGCTAGCAAATCCGCTTTCCATCTGGCACCGGTCAATATTTCGGAAAGTAAGTCCATTATTACAGTATCCATCAACATATCTAAAAGTCTATCTCATTATACGATTGGATATGTCTTTTAGATTCACGGATATAGCCAAAAATTAAGAACCGGAGTATGATTCCGGTATAGGAGAGCAAAGAATTATGAAAATTTTCGTATACGGAGCCAGCGGCCTCGTCTCTGGCTTTATCGTGGATCTACTTTTAGAGTCGGGACACGAGGTATATGCCGGAACCCGCAACCCTTCCGCAGGTGTCAAAAAACCGAATCTGCATTGGGTTTTTGCGGATGCCCTGCAACCGAATAAGGGTCTAGACGTTTTAGAAAAGGTGGACAGGGCATTTTTTCTTTCTCCACCGGGCTATACGGATCAATATGCGATTCTAAATCCTTGGTTAGAGAAAGCTAAATTAAGAAAATTAGATAAAGTTGTCCTAATGTCGGCAATGGGAGTGGATCACGCACCCCCCGAAGCTCCTTTTAGAAAACTGGAAATCGCATTCGAAAATTCCGGATTACCTTTCACGATCCTGAGGCCGAACTGGTTTATGCAGAATTTCCATACTTTTTGGATTTCGGGAATTCTGAAGGATAAGAAAATCTATTTTCCCGGAGGTGATGCAAAGACCAGCTTTATAGATGCCAGGGATATCGCATCCTCGGCAGTATCCGTTCTTTTAAACGATTCGTTTAATGGAAAAGGAATCACGCTCACCGGACGCGAAGCATTGACTCATAGAGAAGTAGCCGATAAAATTTCAAGTGCTACCGGATTAGCCGTCAGTTACGTAGATATAAGTCCAGAAGACTTTAAAAAAGGGTTATTGCAGGCGGGTCTCTCGGAAGATTACTCGAATTTTATGGTGTACATCGCCGGAGCGCTCAAAGAAGGCTATTCTTCGCCGGTACTCACAAGCGTCAAAGAGTTGACCGGAAAAGAACCGATACGATTCGACCAGTATGCTTTAGACCATAAAGCGGCCTGGTTAAACTAGATCCAAGGGAGAGCGACGATATCGAAGCTCTCCCCTTTCGACGCCTAATAAATCGGATATGCGCAAGAGAACCTAGAACGTCGCTTACGCTAAAAATAGCCTCCCGCCATGGTGGACATCCTGCCGCAAAAATGTCAAATCCTCGATACACCGAACAGATTAATCACAAATATATATAAAATTTCTGATGAAAGTTCTGAACCCTCGCGCCTAACTGTCCGGCGACGAATCGATACCGAAAGAAGAATCCTTTTTTTCGCACAATCCTTCGACTTAAATATGATTTCTCAAGAGGAACATAACGCAATTTAGAACATCTCTCTTTCATTGCGATACCGAGTCGACGGGTAAAATGGAATCAACTTGACTTTCATTATTTTCCCCCTACTCTTACAGATCCATCATGTATGATTCAATTTTGTTTTCTCATCATGCTATCGGCGTTTTTTCCCTTTTTCTTTTAACCTGCGTTCTCTCCGGATTTCTTATCTTCAAAAAGAACAAAACGCTTCCTACATATTATTTAATTATAATGTATCTTGCCTATGGAACTATGTTCCTCGGGTATTTTATTTCCTATTCCTTGTTTGATCCGATTTCCGCGTATCACAGATACTTAACGGTGTTCATGATATTCGGAATCATCGCCTTTATAGGATTTTCCTATAATTTTCCCGAAAATATCCATCCGAAAGAATCTAAAATCGTCCTTGTCCTTAGCCTAATCGTCGGACTAGGAGCTTGGCTTCATTTTATTTTTAAAACGTACGGCAAAGAGAAAGTCTTTTCGTTTACCGCCCACCAATTCAGCTTCGATTTCGGGAAGGAAGCTAGTGCGGTTATTCTTTTATGCTTTATCATAAGCATAATTATACTGGTTAGAAAGATTCTCTTCTATTCGTCTTACTCCGGTGTTCTTCAAAGATGGAAAAACAATTTTGCGGAATCCGATTCGATCGTCCGCATTCCGATCCGGTTCGCGCTAGGACTTCCGATCGGACTTATCAAAATCGTTTTTGCAAAAGGAAAAGAGGCGATCGCTCTACGCGCGTTCCTATTCACTGTCGTATTAAATATTTTAAATGCTTACAATAACTTATTAAACAAATCGGGAGCGATTTCCTACGACACGTTCGCAATCGCGTATTTTATCTTATCGGTAATCGCGATCTTCTTTATTCAGAGTGCATATTTGAATCATTCACCCGAACCCACCAGCTTTATGGTGAAAATTCTCTCAAGCGCGGTCGTTAGTTTGATCTTAGCACTAGGAGCCATCAGCTACGTAACCGTCTTTGCAATCGACAAGGCTAACGAAAAAGAAAACATCGTGGAAATGAATGCCGTCAAAAAAGCGATAGAAAATGGAGACACCGTATTTCCTAATAATGTTAAGTACGTCCTTTCCCGAAAATCCGGCCCCGGCTTTTTTGATCATAATTATCGCATAATATTCTCGAATGATTCCTCCTTCAATTCGTCTACGTTACGGGATGGCGAAGCCAGATACAAAAGGCAGGAACTCCATGAATTGATGGAACGAAACAAGAATAAATACAGAAATAAAACGGAGAGTGAAATTCTATCTCTTTCCTCGGATGAGTTAAACCGCATTCAACTACCTCTTCGGACTAGATTGTATAGAATGGCCGGAAATTTCTATACGCATTATGACTTTGAGATCGGTGGCACCAGATACGAGGTGGGATTTAGTTATTATGAATTCCGAGAGGTCATCCATAATGTGGCCCGCTGGCTAGTCTTGATACAACTAGGAACGACTATTTTTATTTTGATATCTTTTCCGATATTGCTGCACGTTAGTCTGGTCAATCCTTTGAATAAATTATTATCCGGGGTTGAAAAAGTGAATCACGGCGATTTAACCGTCAATGTTCCGATCAAAACCATGGACGAAATAGGTTTTCTGTCCCTTTCCTTTAATTCAATGGTCGACTCGATCCGGACTGCGAGGGAGGAACTTCAAGACCACGCGGACCATCTAGAAGAAAAGGTGGAAGAAAGGACCAAAGAAGTTCAGGAAAAAATGCGGGAAGTCCAGCAGTTAAAAATCCAGCAAGACGGCGATTACTTCCTGACCTCTTTACTAGCGAAGCCGCTTTTTTATAACGCGAATAAATCCACAGCAGTGAATACGAATTTCATAATTAGGCAAAAGAAGTATTTCGAATTTCGTAATAAACAAGGCGAACTCGGAGGAGATATCTGTCTAACCGGAAATTTGAGACTGGGTACTTCCGATCGATTCAAAAAATACACGATGGCGATGAACGGCGACGCGATGGGAAAATCGATGCAAGGCGCCGGCGGCTCCTTGGTGATGGGAGTTGTTATGAACTCCATCATGGCCAGGTCGGCCGCAAATAAGAGAGTATTAAACAGAACTCCCGAAGAATGGTTAACCGACGTCTATCACGAAATTCATTCGGTATTTAAAAGTTTTGACGGAAGTATGGTCATCTCAGCCACGACAGTATTAATCGACGACGAAAGCGGCGAAATGTTTTATTGGAATGCGGAGCATCCGTTTTCGGTCCTGTATCGGGACGGAAAAGCATCCTTTATCGAAACGGATCTAGAGCTTAGGAAGTTGGGGCTGGATTCGGAATACGAATTTAAGGTCAAAAAGTTTCAATTGCATACTGGCGATGTCATCATCCTTGCTTCCGACGGAAGGGATGATCTTTTAATAGGCACTGATAACGGAAAGAGAATCATTAACGAGGACGAAACGATTTTCCTCGGAGTTGTGGAAAAGGCGGACGGCCAAATCGACGAAGTCGATCGTAATATTCGGTTAATCGGAGAGATTATAGACGATTTATCCATACTTCGGATCGGTTATCAGGAGACGGGAGCGCCGATTCGTACGAACGGAAACTCCGAGAGAGACTATTCCGAAGAAAAAACAACCTTACAGGATCTATATAAAGAAGGAAGGGAGTTATATAAAAACGGGGAAGTGCAGAAGGCGATATCCATCCTTCTGGATGCATATACGACCGATTCCTCTAATCAAAGACTAAATAAACTATTAGGTTTGATGAGTTTCAAAGAAAAAGATTATCCGTTAGCCGTAAAAGTTCTAAGCCAATACCTATCTTACGACCCGGACACGGCGGAACTTTGGCATTACCTTTCGATTGCGGAAAAACGATTGGGAAATCTTGCAAACGCCTTGGAAGCCGCAACGATGGTGAATAAACTCCAGCCTTTAAACGTTCAGAATTTAATACATCTTTCGGATCTAAATCGCCTATTAGGAAATAAGGATGAAGCTATCGAATTCACGAAAACCGCCGAAGAAATCGATCCGGAAAACAAGAATGTAAGGAAACTGAAAAAACTTTTGGAGATCGAATGAAGGGAAACCGATTTCTTTGCCGGTAAGATAGGAAGGCAAAATCCCGAGTATTCGACCGAATCGTTCACACGAGCATCCATTCTGTCTCTTATCAAAAATGAAAGATTTCGCATAAGAAATTTTGATACGCGAAATTAGCTGCCATATTTTTTATTTGACTCCACGTCTATATAGGCCTAGCATGATGTGAGCCCACTGTTTTCTTTCCTAGATTACAATTTTGTGAAAAAACAGGATTCTTTCGTGTTCGCTTTGATCGGAAGTATCGAGAAGAACAAAAGCAATTTCCGCCGTTTTACGGCGCTTGCATATGACCCGTTTTATTTATTCAATTTTCCTGCTCGCGATATTTTTCTTAAATTCGCCGAATGATATCCAGGAACGGATCCTTCAAGCCGATCTGGCCTGGGTAAAGAGCGGTTCCGAAAGAATTTCAGTGCCGTGGCGGAAGTATAAACTAAATTACTTCGCCAACGTCCTGGCCGTCTTCGATCAGAACGAAGGAAGCCAGCAAGTCGAGAAAGACAAGGCAAATCATCTCGATAGTCGAGTTTTTGCCCGAACTTTGACTTTTTCATTTTTAGTATTCCGCGACATTCCTTTTAAATCCTTCCGATGCATTTCGAATCTTTTTTCGAGACCGCCCCCCGAATCGATCCTTACCTAAGCGATCTCGATCGTTCACTGCGAGTACGTATGTCGATCCATCCGGCATCCGGACACGTAGTCGAAAAAATGCCATCGTTCTCGCCGAGCGATTTTATTCCGAATGTTGAGTAATGTCTGCTTCAGAAGTATTCAGGAAATTATCGTCCATATGAAATTCGTAAAAAAAATATTCTTCCTTCTATTGATTCAATCTATCGCGATATTCCCGGTCGTCGGACAGGAGGAAATCAAAACCGAAGAAGCCGCGGAAAAACCTCCGGAAAAGAAAACCGAAGTGAACGAATCAGTCCGGCAAAAATCGGATGCAATCAAGTCTGAAGCCGGAAAACTTCTCGATTCGTTGGATATCCATGGATTTGTGGACGTATATTACCAAGATAATAATAATCAGTCGTCCGGAACTCAGACGGACACTTCTCGCGGTTTTGAAACGTACAATCTTCAATTTACGATCAATCTTATCAAATTAGAAATCCAAAAACTTGCGGACAAAAAAGACCCTTGGGGTTTTCGCCTAGATTTGATGAACGGAACGAATACGATCTACCAGGAAGTTCCTCGCAGCCAGACGAATTCCATTAATAACATGAACGCATTTCAACAGGCGTACGTGTCTTTTTATCTGGATTATCATAAAGGATTTACCGTCGACGTCGGAAAGATGGCGACACACATGGGATACGAAAGGATAGAATCTAAGAATAATCCGAATTATACGATAGGAGCGATATTCTTTAATACCACATCTTTCCTACATACGGGTGCGCGCATAAAGGGTAAAATCACCGATGATTGGGATGTCGCATTCTATCTTTATAATAGCGGATTGGGTTCAGGATATCAAAACGCGTCTTTCCTTACTTCTACGAATCCGGCATCCAACCCGACCAACACGAACATAGTGATCGACGGGTTCAGACAACAAAAAGCCTACGGAACACAAATTAAAGGAAATATAATTAATGATAGATTAATATTCACTTACAATACTCTTTTTAGCAGCGATAATCCGTTTGCAAGACAAAACCCGTCCCAAGTTTACTTGGGACAAACGATTAACTCCCAGTCGGGAGTCCAGAATTCGGCTCCCGTTCAATCGCGGGGAAAATTCTTTCAAGATATGTGGAATACCAACGAAGTCATACTTTCCCTCGGATTAACGGAAAACTGGACGGTAGATTTGGATTGGGTGCACGGCGAAAAAGGAGGAAGCGTATCCACGAACAATTCGCTTCTGCAACAGGAATACAATCCGAACGGTGTCATCAACGCATCCACATTATTAACAGGGCAAACTACACCCGTGCATATCAAATCGATTTACAACGCCTACGGAATTTGGTCAAAGCATAAGATCAACGAGAAGCTGGAGATAAACGGAAGATTCGAATACATCGACGATAAAAGTAATAACGGGGCTTTAATTTCGGGTCCGGGCGTCGCCGGTAATCCGGCCGAAAAGCAGTACGAAAAAGATTTTTACGCGAACGCGGCCGACATCATCCTTCAATCTTTGAACTTAAATCCTAACGCACCGGCGTACGGACCCAACAGCCCATTAACTCTGCACACGGTCTTCGTAGAGCGAATCGATAAAAATCAAAGAGACTACTCGGGGTTTCGAAATTACGGACAGTACCATACGTTGACCGTCACACCAGTCCTGAACTGGACGCAAAATCTACAATTTAAACTAGACGTCCGGAGAGACTGGGCGGATGGCCTACAATTCGTGGATAGCGGCGGGCATCGTCTTAACTATCAAAATGGGCTTACTCTTGGAATCGTCGCAAAATTTTAATTACTACTCGTTATTTTTCGTCGTATATAAGGATACAAACCTTTGAACAAAAAATATTTCCAATATATTCTTAATATATTTCTGTTCATTACTATCATTATTCTCCCTTCCGGCTTTTTGTCCGCACAACAGGATCTTTTCAATGTTCCCGCCATGAAAATCACCGAAAAAGGAAAGAACTTCGTACAAGAACAGATTATTTTTTATCCGGTTCAAACCCAATTTGATACGACCTATGTACGCGGTTTAGGAAATAATCAAGAGATCGGATTTAGCGCGTTTAATTATTTTTTAACCGCTCCGTATACGAATAGCCCGGCGACGAATATCTCCGCTTCGTTAGGGCCTTATCCGACCGCAGCGCCGAATTTTCAATTCGTTTATCAAAAGAAATTCGAACCTACGGAATATTTTCATGTAAGCGTAGGAACAAAGACCGGAATCGCCTCCGGTGCCACTCCCGCAAGTAGCACCTTCGCCACTTATAATTTCGTGGTAACCTCGACTCGGATAGAAAGTCTTCGTACAACCCTCTTTGTCGGCGCTTATTCGGGAAATCCCGCTTTTTTCGGATATTATAAACATCGACTTTTACCCGGCTCCGAGTCGAGTATCAGTCTTGTAGGAATGATGTACGGAATAGAAGTCGATGTCGTCCCGGAAAAATTTAGGCTGGTTTGCGATATGATCGCGGGAGTAAACTCGGTCGGAGTATCTGTCTGCGGTTTTTCTTACGATTTTAACAAATCGTATTTCATTTCCGTAGGATACCAAATTCCGAATCCGAAGGATGGCACGTTCAATCCGCATGCTTTATTAATCGAATTGAACGCATATTTTTAATCCCCTGCTGAATCCTCGGATTTCCTTCACTTTCGATTTTCAGAATGCGTTATGTTTTAAATCATAACTGTCGTCCCGCTTGTAGCGGAAATAAATCGACATGGATCACAAAACAAGATAGAAGCGTCCTATCGGAATTTTAAAAAGCCGTTTTTTCGGCACTATGCGCTTTGATTCTTATCAAAGTAGACTGTACGTTGAGGAATGCACGAGTTCGAGTTCAATTGAGCGCCGGGAATATTCCCGATTATCCGAAGAAGGAGCTACGATTTTTAGATGATTTTGAATTTTCCTTACCAACTATGGAGTTTATGAACGGCGAAGCTGACCCCTCTTCCAGAATAAAGCATGAAGACTTTACGGATTCCGAAAAGGCCTCCGTCTATAAGGCAATATATAGTCGCAGGGATATCCGGGCTTATACGAATCATCCTATCGAGGATGACATTATTTATAGACTGTTGGACGCCGCACACCATGCTCCCTCGGTCGGATTTATGCAACCCTGGAATTTCGTGATCATCGAGGATATAACGATAAGAAGAAAAATTTACGATCATTTCTTAGAGGTAAACGAGCGAGCGGTAAATCGGTATCAGGATGATCGTAAAGTAAAATATTCGTCGCTCAAACTCCAAGGAATCCTGGACTCTCCGATCAATATACTCTTCACTTGCGATCGAAATCGCGACGGTGAAAACGTTCTTGGGCGATCCACAAATAAGGATACGGACATTTATAGTACATGCTTGGCGGTCCAAAATTTTTGGTTGGCCGCAAGGGCGGAAGGACTGGGCGCGGGGTGGATGAGTATTCTCGAATCCGGGTTCATTCGCGAATTATTGGAAATCCCCGAGCATATTTTGCCGATCGCATACATGACTTTAGGTAAACCCGTATGGGTACCGAAAGAACCGATGCTCGAGTCCGTGGGATGGAAACATCGGGAAAATCTCCATGACCTTATTTTTAAGGATAAATGGGGAATCAAGCTTAGCCCAAATTCGCTTGCGCGAGACGTTTCGAAGGAAACTCAAAATATCTCCCCGCAAGAGCGACTTGACTCGCTCACCAAACCCAAACATTCCCTGGGTTTCATCGAAGAGTGTATAATAAAACTAGCAACTATTCAGCAAAAACAATTTCCATCGTCCAAGGAAAAGGCGATTTTCCTGTTTGCGAGTGATCATGGAATCGCTTCGGAAGGAATAAGCGCCTATAATAGTAATGTAACCGCGCAGATGATGTATATGTATATCGCCGGAGGAGCCGCGATCAATTCGATAACCCGAAAAAACCAAATCGATCTAGTTTTATTCGATATGGGTATTAATCACGATTTCAATAATGCGCCGGGAATGCAGCATTTGAAAATCAGAAACGGAACTAGGAATTTTTTGGAAGAGCCGGCGATGACGCAAGAAGAAGTGGAGCTTGCCTTTGAAAGTGGTAAAGACGTCGTTAAAAAATTCGGGACAAAATACGATATGATCGGTCTCGGAGAGATGGGCATCGGAAACACCACGGCTTCCACCGCAATCGCCTCTATTATTCTAAATAAGGATCCTTTAACTCTTACCGGGGAGGGTACCGGGATCGGCAATTCCACTGTATTAAAGAAAATTGAAATTATTCGAAGAGGGATTTTGAAGCATAAAGGTCGGACTTCGAACGAATGGCAGGCCCTGATTTGCTTCGGCGGCTATGAAATAGCGGCTATGGTTGGAGCGATAGAAGAGGCGTATTCCTTAGGTATTCCCGTCGTATTGGACGGTATGATCACTAGTGTCGCTGCCTTAATCGCGTATAAAAGAAATCCCGAAATCGTTTCAGTATTATTCGCCGGTCACCTTTCAAGGGAGCCCGCTCACCGGTTTATATTAAACGAATTAGGGTTAAGACCTGTATTAGATTTGAACTTAAGCCTTGGAGAAGGATCCGGATCCGGGCTTGCGATGGGAATTTTGGATACAGGATGCGCTCTTTTTCGAGAAATGAAAACTTTTGAAGAAGCGAATATTCGATTTGCAGAAAACGAAGACGCTCGACTTTAAGAAATCGATCAAAATCAAATGATAAAAAAAACGGATCATATTGCCGATCCGCCGTTCAATTATACGAAACCGTAATAGACGTAAGAGGAATGAGATGACTAAAACAAGAATGGAGGCTTTCAGCGACGCCGTTTATGCGATCGCTTTGACGATTCTAGTTCTCGAGCTTAAAATTCCGACGGTTGAACCCGACCGACTCTTTCAGGCGACTCTGGGCCAATTACCCAAACTTTTCGCGTTTATACTAAGTTTTCTTATCGTTGGACAATACTGGGTCGCTCATCATTCGATGCTTAATTTAATTAAGCGGGTCGACCACGCATCACTGTGGCTGAATTTATTACTATTATTGTTCGTTTGCTTTATCCCCTATCCGGCGGGAATATTGGGCGAATATCCATATAGCCAATTTGCAATTATCTTATATTCGGTCAGCCTTTCATTCGTAAATATAGCCGGTGCCGCTTTTTGGATATATACAACCCGCCAGGAGGAAAATACGATCGGAGTAAATCGGGAATATAGAAAATACGTAATTTACATTCATCTGTTTCCGTTAATCCCGTATACGATGGCGATTTTATTTACCTTTTATTCGATGACGGTTTCGTATATTCTTATAGTGTTCGTCCTGATATTATTTATCATTCCCAATAGATTTATAGTAAGAACTCCCCCGCCGTTACCGTAGGCAAATCGATCCTTGTCGACGAAGATTCTTCCGAATAAGCGAAATTCGTTGTGGAAACGCTAAAACCTAGGCCATCGGTTACAACGAATTTTAGTCTTCAATAGTTTCGGGATTTGACTAAATTCCGTGAATTCTTAATAAAATGAAACAAGCTCGAAAGTTTCCCGTAATTGGAATTGAGGCCGAAACCTTGGTAGCGTATTCAAGCCTCGTACGATTAAAGTTTCCAATAAGGTTCCTAAGATCAGGAAGCCTTGAACTTTGAAATTTTCAACTCTTTTAACTTCTCCCTATCGACATGCTTTCGGTTCCGGAACGGAAAGAATTATCTAAAATCAAATCAGTCCGCTTTTTACTCGGTTTTCTATACGGAAAAATCGGGAAATATTTTCCGAAAGGACCGGCGACCCAGTTCCGAAAATACCGGAACTTGGTCATGAAGTTTCGATTTTCGTTTCTTAATCTTTTCGGATAAACGAAGTTATCGTGCCATCGCCGATTCTTTGGAGCCCATTTTTGAAAACGATTTGTAAAGAACCTTATTTCCGCCGGGAGGTTTTCCGATGTCCACTCCCGCTTTTAATAGGTCCGATTTTAGATCCTTGCGGAAACCGTGATAATCCACTTCGACCGCATGACGTTGACCGCCTCCGAAACTAAAATGCGGGTGATCGATTTCATATTGAATGGCGGCTTTCAAATCCTTCGGTCTTTGATATTTTCCTAATATTTCCAAACAGGCCAATTTAGCCTGGTAATCGGCCATCGGCCAGATGCAACCTACCGGCTGGAATAAGCCGATAAAATAAAGGTTCGGATAATCCGCGTGCATCATCTTGCGGTAAAGGGGAATTTTTTCCACGTATTGAAAATCTATAAAAGATTTATCGAAAAATGGAAACGTAGTCCAAAATCCCGTGCATGCACAGATGATATCATAGTGTTCCCTCATTCCGTTAACGAATTCCACTTCCTTACCGTGCAACGCTTTGATAGCCGGCCTCGGCACGATTCTCCCGTGACGAATGAAGTCCAATAGATCGGAATTTAAAGTGGGATGGTGGCTGAGAGCCAGAGCGGTATTTTCCGGTAGTCCGTAATTTTTATAAGATCCTTGGAGAACATGAAGAAGCTTTGTCAAAGTATACTGCTTTATTTTCGCCGGGATCCAACTCGGAGTTAAGGCAGCGAATACGTCGGAGGGCATTCCGAATAAGAATTTGGGAAAAAACCATTGAGGGCTTCGCATGGAAAGTTTTACGCTTTTCGCGACTCTAGCGGATTCGACGGCGACGTCGCAGGCGGAGTTCCCACCTCCGATGATCAGTATGTCCTTCCCTCTCCATTCTTCCGTAACACCTTTAAAATCGTGAGAATGCAAAAACTTTCCCGTGAATTTTCCCTCGTATTCGGGATATTTCGGATTCCAGTGATGTCCATTCGCAACCATGAGAACGTCGAAGTTTTCCGTCTTCTTTTTACCGGCAGCATTCAAGAATTCGACCTTCCAGTCGCCTGTTTCCGTACGGGTTATCTTTTGAATCGTATGCTTAAACCGAATCTTCTCATACACTCCGAAATGCTTTGCGTAAGACTCGAAGTAAGCTTGTAGCTGCTTATGATTCGGATAATCAGGATAATCGTCAGGCATCGGAAAGTCTTCGTACTCCGACCAAACCTTAGAACTGATAATATGCGTATTTTCGTAAACGCTGGAGTGACCTGTCTTAGCGTTAAAAACCCAATTTCCGCCCACCTTGTCGTTTTTCTCGAAAACTACCACATCCAATCCGTACTGAACGCAATTTTTTCCCGCTGTAATTCCGCTGGGACCGGCTCCGACGACGCAAACACGTTTATTCGGCTGCATGAAATTTTTCCCTTCCCTTTTTATCCGTACATTTATTAATTTAGTTTAAAATCCAACAAATGTCATATTTTCAAATATCCTACTTTTGTCGGATTCCGGAGCAAGAAATTTTTCTCACCGTAAACATTCTAATTTAAAGAAATATAACAAATGTTAGATAATTCCGCTAAATCTCCCAAAATTTTATTAGAAGGTAAATCGCTTTCCCGTTCTAGGGCACCATTACAGGAACGCTCTCAATTGAGGGTTGCATTAGTTCTCGCAACCGCGGAAAGGATTTTGGAAAAAGTAGGCCCGGAAGAAACTTCGATACCGGAAATCGCCAAACAATCCGGTGTCCCGAGGGCGAGCATCTACCAATTTTTTCCCGATAAGTATGCCCTATTCACTCGGCTGGCGGAAATGCACCTGGCGAAGGTCGGCGAAATATTGGCCCGCAAGGGTTCCAAGGACGCGAATATTTCCTGGAGGAAATTAGTCGGAGTGCTGGTAAACGCCGCATCCGACTATTACGATTCCACTCCGGTCGCCGGCATGCTGATTCTTGGCGGCCCTTTTAGCAGGAACGCCTACCTTGCACAGGAAGTTACGATCGATACGATCGGCGCCGGAGTCCGGATACAACTTTCCAAACTTAAAAAGCCTTTGCATCTCCCTAAAAAACCGGATATCGCCACTCTAGGCGTAGAGATCGCCTTTGCCTGCATGAAAAGAGGTTATTATAAGGAAAATAGAATCTCCAGGGGGATCCGTGAGCAGGCAAAAAATGCCGTTAGCGCTTATTTTTCAACCTGGGCAACGCGAGAATGACATCACGATCGGGAGAGGAACTTAACGTTTCCCTAAAATTCTTAGAACGCATATAAAGTACCTATCGATGGACGAAAGATCCCCGAATTGAATGACGATTTCCGAATTTCAGTAAAGAAAATAAAGCAAGCGATCGGACCCGAAAGGTCTCTTAATAATCCTCATCCGCCCAACCTACATCCGACAAAAAGTCTTCGTAGGATCCGTCAAACGTACGAATCGTATTATTATCAAAAACGATTAATTTAGTGGCAACGGCTTTTAGATGCATTTCATTGTGAGTAACCATAATTACCGAACCGTCGAACTCGTCTATGGCCTCGATTAAAGAATCGCAAGACTGCATATCCAAGTGATTCGTAGGCTCGTCCAAATACAAAAGATTACACGGCGTAACCAGGATCTTTCCGAGCAGAACCCTACTCTTTTCCCCACCCGAAAGAACTTTAATTTTCTTTAATGCTTCGTCGTCGGAAAACATCAAACCGCCCGCTATGGTTCTCGCCAACCATTCCGAACAAGACTTGTCGGCATTCATAATCTCTTCGACGACGGTAGCGTTCTCGTTTAAATTCAACTTGTTGGTCTGTCCGAAATATCCTTCCTTTAGAGTAGGATGCTTCTGAACTTTTCCCCTAGTCGGCGATAATTCACCTGCCAGAAGTTTCAGTAGAGTCGACTTACCTTTTCCATTCTTTCCTATGATGCAGATCCTATCCCTCTTTCCCACCGAAAGAGAAAAATCTTCGATCAAATACGGCTCTTTACCGGTATAGGAAAAAGAAAGATCCTCGACCGATAGCATTTGGTTTGCCGCAAAAGGGGCGCTGTTAAAATATAATTCCAAATCCTGAATGGCTTCTAAAGCCTTCATCTCACCCTGTTTTTCCAATCTCTTTACTCTAGATTGGGCTCGACTGGCAAAACTGGCTTTGGCTTTAAACCGAGCGATAAATATCTCTTCCTGCTTTCTTTTCTTGGCTTCGTTTAATCTCGTTCTCTCGTAAATTTCCTCGGCTTGATTGATTTGATTGTAAAGCTTGTCGGTGTCTCCTTGGACTTTGATCGCTTTAGACCTATGAATCGCCGCCGTATGGGAAACGACACTGTCCATAAAACTTCTATCATGCGTAACCAGAATGATCTCGCCTTCCCATTCGCGAAGGAACTCCTCCAGCCAACGAATCGTTACGATATCCAAATAGTTATTCGGTTCGTCCAGCATCAGCAAGTCGGGCCCCGAGACCAGGAGTTTCGCGAGATTCATTCGGATCTGATACCCACCGGAAAATTCATCCGGATGTCTTTCCATGTCGGCTTCGGAAAAACCCAAACCGGAAAGCACTTTTTCAACCTGCCAGGTTTCGTATTCCTCACCTTCGGGAAGGCCGAGCGCGCACTCTTCCAACACCGTCGGTTTCGTAAATTTCAAGTGCTGCTGTAAATGGCCGATCTTATAACCCTTAGGGACCGTAATCGTCCCGGAGTCCGGTTCCACGGATCCGAGGATCATCTGGAAGAGAGTGGATTTACCGTGGCCGTTACGACCGACGAGCCCCAATTTTTCTCCACGGTTTAAACTTAGATTCAAATCCTCAAAAAGTGTCTTTGAGTTATACGTCTTCTGAAGGTTGGATATCTTGATCATCTACGATAGCGCTCACGGTTGATATTAATGCCAAGGTTTTAGATCGAGGTAAGATTTCTATTCGGATTTGAGCGGCAGAGCCGAAAATCCTAATCTTAAAGGAAAGACCGATCGGATTTTCATAATCGTATTCTTCAAACCGTGCAAAGTTCCGGATAAAAAAGGAAGAAAGCTAAAACCGTCGGCTCCGAAAAATTCCACAGACCCGAAAGGTAAAGATTGGAAGATCGTAGAATAATTTCGCGCTATCCCTAGGATTAAATGAAATGATCCAAACCTAAAAATTTTTCCAAAATTAAAGCGATACTTTCCATCCAAATATATGTTAAATAAATGATATTCAAAAATACTCGATATCGGATAGAAGGAGCCACCGCAGAATATCGCAGCCTCTCCATTGATAAAAATCACCGACAAAAGACAGGAAAGCTTTCCCAAAGTCAATTGTGCATTTGTATCACTTTATAAATATTGTATAATACGAATATCTCAAACCGCTTTAGTAATCGAACAAAACTCTTCCGATAGTAGGAATCGCAAAATGGGAACCGCTCGGGAAAAAATGAAAAAAGAAAAGAGACCGTCTTTAAATAGAAAAGAAAACCGCGCCTATTTAGTGGGAGGAGGCATCGCCTCCCTATCTGCTGCCGCATTTCTCATCCGAGATGCAGGATTTCCCGGCAATCGAATCAGTATTCTCGAAGAATCCGCGATAGGCGGCGGCAGCTTGGACGGAAGAGGAACTCCTCGAGAAGGTTACGTAATTCGGGGAGGTAGAATGATGAATTTGTCCTACCTTTGCACTTACGATTTGTTTTCGTCGATTCCATCCTATTCAGAACCGAAAATTTCCGTATATCAAGAAATTCTAAACTTTAACCGTAAAGTTAAATCCCATTCCTTAAGCAGAGTCGTAGAAGGCGGTCGAAAAATAGACGTATCCAAAATGGGATTCGATCATAAAAATAGAATGGAATTACTGAGTCTTTTCGTAAAATCCGAGAAAGCTTGCGGAGACGATCAAATTCGGGATTTTTTCTCCGATTCGTTTTTTGAAACGAACTTTTGGTATATGTGGGCCACCATGTTCGCGTTTCAACCGTGGCATAGCTTGGTGGAATTTAAAAGATATTTGCATAGATTCATTCACGAATTCCCGAGAATCAACACGCTCGCGGGCGTGGATCGAACCCCATTAAATCAATTCGATTCCCTAGTGTTACCTCTCCAAGAATGGCTTAAAGAAAAAGGCGTTAAATTCGAATACGGATGCAAAGTTACCGACGTCGATTTTCAAACGGATGCGAGTCAAAAAAAGGCGTTAGGAATTCGTTATACTCAGAGAGGTCGAATCGAAAATACTTCGCTTAACGAAGACGACCTGCTTTTGATTACGTTGGGCTCGATGACGGAAGGTTCGAGTTTAGGATCCATGAAAAAGGCTCCAAAATTGCTTTCCAAGAAGGATGGAGGATCCTGGCCCCTATGGGAAAAGATAGCGGGTAAAAATAACGAGTTCGGAAACCCGAAGATTTTCGACGAAAGAATTTCGGAATCAAAATGGGAATCGTTTACCGTTACATTCAAAGATCCGACTTTCTTCGATAGGATGGAGAAGTTTACCGGAAACAAAGCCGGAACCGGCGGACTCGTGACTTTTAAGGACTCGAACTGGTTGATGTCTGTCGTGCTCGCTCATCAACCTCATTTTCTAAAGCAACCTGCCGATATTCAAGTCTGCTGGGGGTACGGATTATTTCCCGATAAGCTGGGAAACTTTATCCATAAAAAAATGTCCGATTGCACTGGCGAAGAAATTTTACGCGAATTGCTCTGCCACCTTCGATTCGATGATGATCGTCAAAAAATAATAAAGCACGCGATTTGTATTCCATGCATGATGCCTTTTATTACCAGTCAATTCCTGACACGAAGAACAGGCGATCGTCCGGCAGTCGTTCCGACCGGCTCGGTTAATTTCGGATTCATAGGCCAGTTCTGCGAAATTCCGGACGATGTCGTCTTCACCGTAGAGTATTCCGTGAGAGCAGCCAGGATGGCCGTTTACTCGTTGTTGAATATCAAAAAAGAAATACCGAAAGTTTATAAGGATCCGAACACATTGAAGATTCTTTTCGAAGCGATTAAGACGATACTTCGTTAATAGTTTTAATATCAAACAAAAAGAAAATTACTTCTCTTTGATGCACTAAAACCGATTTCCTCTTATCCTGAGTAGGAAAAGCGATAAATTCATTCCGGAATCCTAGGATCGAAGCCCTCGCGTCGAAATGCTTTAGATTTTTTCTCGCTTTACGCGATTCCGGCTAGAGGATATAACAGCTTCGCGATTCTCGATGAGGAAATAAATCACAATGATCAATCACCAATACCGTCTTGCTGCTCGTCCCGTCGGCTTACCGAAACAGACAGATTGGACATACACCGAAGAGCCGACACGTTCTCCTTCCGATGGAGAAATTCTTGTTAAGATATTATATATTTCTTTAGATCCCGCGATGCGCGGATGGATGAACGACGTGAAATCATATGTTCCGCCGGTGCGAATCGGTGAAGTGATGCGAGCGGGAGCGATCGGTAAAATCATCGAATCCAAACATCCCGACTTCAAGATCGGAGAATACGTTTATGGAATTTTCGGAGTGCAGGAATATGCCGTCTCCAACGGAAAAGGCGTAACCAAAGTGGATCCCTCCTTAGCACCTTTGCCTACCTACCTCGGAACCTTAGGAATGCCGGGCATGACCGCTTACTTCGGACTCTTAGATGTAGGAAAGGCAAAATCCGAAGACGTCGTCGTCGTGTCCGGAGCCGCAGGAGCCGTGGGAATGCTCGTCGGACAGATCGCAAAGATCAAAGGATGCCGCGTCATCGGGATCGCGGGAGGATCCGACAAATGCAAGTACATTGTGGACGAACTAGGTTTCGATGCTGCAATCGACTACAAATCGGAGGATGTCAAGAAATCGCTTCGCAAACATTGCTTAAAGGGAATCGACGTGTATTTCGATAACGTCGGAGGAGAAATCCTGGACGCGGCCATGACTCGCTTGGCAAAACATGCAAGAATCGTAATATGCGGAGCGATCTCCCAATACAATAATACCGAAGCACCCCAAGGCCCGCGAAACTATATGGCCCTTTTAGTGTCTCGCGCAAGGATGGAAGGCTTCGTAGTCTTCGATTATGAAGATAGATATGCGGAGGCGATCCGGGAAATGTCCGGCTGGATGGCGGAAGAAAAACTAAAGTCCAGAGAGGACATCGTAAAAGGGCTTTCCACCTTTCCGGAAACGCTCCTCCAATTGTTTAAAGGCGGCAATACGGGGAAATTAGTCCTCGAAGTTGCCTCGGATTAAGCGGCCCGTTCGTTCCGTAGAATATATCCTCGCCTGACAAAAAAAGACTTGCTTCGATTCATAATATAACCAACAAGATATATAATGAATCTATTGGATTTTCGGGTATCCCCGTTAACGGGCGCCCGAAGCCGATTCTTAGCCGCGACCTCGCCTTAGCGTTCGGACCCCGTAGCCAGGCTAGAACCGCGTTTTAGGAAGAGCCTTCTCGCGACGGGGTCCAATGCGATCGGCTAAGTAAAACTCGTGGAAACGGAAAGTAAGGAAATACTATGAAAAAAATCACGCCATTCTTAATGTTCGATAATAATCTAGGGGAAGCGGTGGAACTGTATACCTCGTCCTTTCGAAATTCGAGGGTGGAGAGTCGGACCGGATCCGGAAAAACGATGCAATCCTCCGCCTTCTCTTTAAATGGACAGGAGTTCCTGACCTTCAACGGCGGGTCGCATTTTAAGTTCACCCCTGCAATTTCTTTTTTCGTAAACTGCAAAACCTTGGACGAAGTGGACCGGTTATGGTCCAAGCTTAGTAAAGACGGCTTCGTCCTCATGGAATTAAATAGCTATCCTTTCAGCGAAAAATTCGGATGGGTTCAGGACAGATTCGGAGTTTCGTGGCAACTGAATTTATCGAAGGAGGAAGAAAAAATCTATCCGTTCTTATTATTCTCGGGACAGCAGCAGGGAAGAGTGGAGGAAGCGATCGACTTCTATACTTCCCAGTTTCCCGATTCCAAGATCCTTAACATGCAACGTTATACGACAAGCGAAGGAGAAAAAGAAGGAACCGTTAAGCGATCCATATTCTCGCTTTCAGGCCAAGAATTTATGGCTGTCGATAGCCCAATTCCGCATCCGCTTACCTTCAGCGAGGCGATTTCTCTTTTCGTGAGATGTGAAACTCAGACAGAAATAGACGAACGATGGGAAACCATTTCCGTCGGAGGCGAAAAACAGAAATGCGGATGGCTAAAAGATAAATTCGGAGTAAGCTGGCAAATCATTCCGCCGACTTTGGGGGAAATGCTGCAAGACGAGGACCCTCAAAAATCGCAACGAGTCCTGCACGCGATGCTAAAAATGGACAAGATCGATATCGCCGAATTGAAGCGAGCCTATAACGGTTGAATTCGATCCCGACGAATACTTGGAATTCGTACGAAAAAACGATATGTCGGAAACGTATGAGATTCGCGGGGCGTTCCCACACGCTCTGCCGGTTTCATAAAAAACTTTCTCTAACTAGGTGTGGTCGGGCTACTACGGACTACGCGTCCTTCGTATCCCTAACGCAGCGACCCATAGGGAGCGAGTTAACGACTGCGCAAGCAAGTCGGTGCAATCGCCAGATTGCAAACGAGTGCAAAGTTAAAATCAAAACCGGCAACCATAATCGTAAGCGCAAATCAAATCAACATGCTGCATTCTAACGCAGCGACCCATAGGGAGCGAGTTAACGACTGCGCAAGCGAATCGGTGCAATCGCCAGATTGCAAACGAAATCAAAGTCAAAATCAAAACCGGCAACTACAATCGTAAGCACAAATAAAATCAACATGTTGCATTCTAACGCAGCGACCCATAGGGAGCAAGTTAACGACCTTACGAACGATCTTGCCTTCAACTCACAAGGGCTAAGGCGTCTATTTCGGATACTCTATTTAAAATCCCTATGAAATCCTCTATAAAGCGGTTGATCGGCAGAAAAGTCATTGCCAACGTTTCTATCTCCCCTGTAAAGAAACTCTGGAATTCCTTCTTTATCGCAGTTCATTCATCTTTAAACAAATTTCAGATAAATATTTTAATCGTAGGATTTCAAATATTTTTCCAATCGGAATCTCGAGCGGAATTTTATTTAAACCGTTTTATAAATTTCTAAAGTTTTTCCGTCGCGCCTAGATGCAGAGCGGAATATTCTCTTTTTGTACGTTTGGTCTCCGTTCCGCCTCGGGAGAATTTCAGGTATAAAAGCCGATATTAATTCGAAGACCCTAAAAAATCCTCGATTAATGCTGCGGTTAATTCGTGATACCTACTCTTTTCTTGAGACATTATAGCCTCCCCCAAATAATCTCCATGCCCGCCTGGCAGAATCAAAAGTCTGGAATCCGGGAACAGACGGACTAGCTCAACCGCATGTTCCGGCTTCGGAATATCTTTATCTCCGAGAAGCACCAGAACGGGAGCCTTAAACGAGCGAATCTCGCTCTCCTTAAGGTCCGGAAAATTGCGCATCCTGTCCACGTCCTTATCGAACATATTTCTTAATTTTTGAGGATCGGGATTCACCTTCAGAAACGCGTCCTTGAGAACCTGAGGCATATCCGAAAAAGTAGCCTGCTTCATAGAGGTCCAAAACTGAGGATAGGTTCCCTCTTTCTTCGTCATAGAAGAAGCAAACACCATCCTCCGAACTAATCGCGGATGACGTATTGCGACTTGCAAGGCCACGTTTGCACCGTTACTAAACCCGAGCAGGTCCGCTTTCTCCACTTTTAAAAATTTAAGAAGGGCAACGACGTCCTCTGCGGAAGTTTCAAACCTTACCGGTCCTTTCCGATCCGTCGTTCTTCCGTGAGCCTGTTCCTCTAGGGCGATTACTTTTCGATGCTTTGCGAATATCGGAAGAATCCTACTATAAGTGACTTCGATCGTCGATCCTCCTCCGTTCAGTAAAACCAGAGGAGTTCCCTTGATCGAGTCATAACCTTACCCACAAGTCTAATCAGTCTCCAGTCTTTCGATTCTCCGTCCCTGTTCAAACTCCATCATAACTCCCAATCGATCCGACCGAAGTCACGACTTCCGTCCTGTAGTATCTCGTTCAGAATGATCGGTAGATTCCCCGTCCTCTCTTCTCTGACTTCCGTCCTCTGGCTGATCTTGCGGGTAAGGTTATGACTGCCTATTGCAGATATCAGCCCTTCTTCGCTTTCTATCTAATAGCTAACTATCCGTAGAATCTTCCTTGAATCTCAGCGATTCGAGATACAATTAAAAATTTGAATTTCGATTTCGTTAGAATCCGGTCTTTTAAATTTGCTGCCTTTGTTTCTTCCTTCCCTTGACCTCACCGCGGTTTTTGTCAGTTTTGCCAAACAGACCGCCGGAATTAGGAACGAATGAGAGCAATTATAGAATCGTTTATTAAGAACCGATTATTTTTCTATCTAGGAACCAGCTTTGTTTTCCTAGCGGGAATCGTATCTTTGTTAGGCTTGCGTCGGGACACATTTCCAAATGTGGACATGAAGCAGCTCGTAATTACGACGAAGTTTCCGGGAGCGGCACCGGCCGATGTGGAGCTTCGGGTCACATATCCGATCGAAGAGAAAATTAAGGAAATTGACGGAATCGACGAAATACGTTCTTTTTCCAGGAATTCTGCGTCGGATATAGATGTTCGGGTTAGTCTGGAAGAAAAGGACCCTGAAAAAATTTTAGACGAGATTCGCCGTGCGGTTGACAATGCGATTTCGGAATTTCCGCCTCAAGTCACCGAAAAACCGAAAATCATAGAAAGAAAATCGAGTTCGTATCCTGTTTTGGAATTTTCCGTCTTTGGAGGGAAAGACGAAATCGAGCTACATACGACGGCGGAGTTTTTGGAGAGAGAGCTAGAAAAAATTTCCGGAGTGGCTCGTGTGGATGTCTTCGGAAAGCGGGATCGCGAATGGCAGATATTGGTGAACGCGAATCGATTGAAACAATATCAATTGGATCTTTCCGACATTACCACCGCGATTCGAAATCGGAATGTGAATTTACCGGCCGGGTCCGTGGATTCCGAAACGGCGTTCGACCTTAGAATCGACGGAGAATTTAGAAATCCATCGGATATCTATAAAATTCCGATTCGCACCAACGATCTTTTTTCCAAAGTCGAATTGGGAAGTCTTGCTCGAGTCGAAGATACTTTCGAATATCCCAGGTTTCTCGCGATCGCGAACGGGAAACAAGGCCTGATTCTCTCCGTAGTCAAAAAGGAGAGAGCAGACGCGATTGATGTAGCCGATCATGTGCGAAAACGTTTGGCCGAATTGAAAAAAACGGCTCCGCCTGAAATTAAAACGGTGACGTTAAGCGACGAAGCAAAGCGGACTAGTAAGCGTTTGGATATCGTTTCCAATAATGCCTTAATCGGATTTTGCATCGTTTTCGGTATCTTGTTTCTTTTCCTGGATTTCAGGACGGCTACAATTACTTCCTTATCGCTTCCCATTTCCATGTTGATGACCTTTGCCGTGCTTCCTTTCTTCGACGTATCCTTCAATATGATTTCCATGATGGGATTGATCATCGCTCTCGGAATGCTCGTCGACAACTCGATCGTGATCTCGGAGAACATTTACACATATCTAGGCAAGAACATGGATTCGTTTACCGCATCCGTTAAGGGAACTCTAGAAATGCTTGTTCCGATTTTCGGATCATACCTCACAACGGTTGCCGCGTTTCTTCCCATGCTTTTCATGTCCGGCATCATGGGAAAGTTCGTTTGGCAAATTCCTCTCGTCGTAATCGTCGCTCTGACTGCTAGCTTGATAGAATCCTTTTTATTTTTGCCGGCGCGGATTACCGCATTCGCCAAAACTCCGGACCAATTAAAGCGGACGACCGGTTTTAGAAAAACCTTGGACGCTTTCTTTCATAGAATGGAGGAGCGCTTTTCGGACTTCGTAGCCTTTACGTTGCATCATAAATATTCCTCTTTCGTAATCATCTTGATTTTGATCCTGGCCTCGTTCGTTGCGTTGAGCCGGATGAAGTTCATTCTTTTCCCTAAGGAAGATATAGAAATTTTTACCGTCAAAGCGGAATTTCCCAGCTCGTTTCGAATCTATCAAACTAGGGAAAAAATGAAATACATGGAGACAATCATTCAGAGTATTCCGCCGGACGAACTCGTGAGCTATTCCATTAAAATCGGAGTTCAACAAACCGATCCGGAAGATCCGCTTTCACGATACGGGGAAAATCTAGGCGTGATTTTGGTTTATCTGACCCCCGAATCGGAAAGGAAACGAAAGGCGGGAGAAATCCTTGCTTCTCTGGAATCAGATTTTCGTAAGACTCCTAGTTTAGTGGACGTTTATATGGAGGAATTCGGAGCAGCCCCTCCGATCGGTGCGCCGATTACCGTATCAATATTAGGAAAAGATTATAAGGATTTGACGAAAGTTTCCGGGGAATTGCAGACTTTTCTGAAGACGATTCCGGGCGTGCATTCGGTTAGAGACGATTATCGGTACGGTCGTAAACAGCTACAGGTTCGGTTGGACGAAGGCTTGGAAAGCTTTACCGGAGTTTCCACGTTTGCCGCGGCAAATATGCTTCGAACGGCGTACGACGGGGAACGGGCCGGAACGGTAAGAAAGGGAAGAACTAAGATTTACCTTCGAGTCGTGTACGATAAGGATTTTAGAAAAAATCCGGACGAGATCAAACATATTCCGTTGCGGAATAAAGCCGGAAACATCACTCATTTGTCCAAAATCTCCAAAATGGAGCTGGTGGATTCTCCGGAACTTCTATCTCATCGCGAGTTTGAAAGGGCAATCACGGTGAATGCCGAAATTAAAATCGATCAGATTACGGCCCACGAAGCGAATTCGAAAATTATCGAAGTCTTTAAACCTTTGATCGAACGTCAATATCCCGGAGTTTCGCTGGTATTCGGCGGGGAAGAGAAGGATACGCAAAGATCCATGGAATCTTTAGGAAAAGCGGGTCTCTTGGCCTTGTTCGGAATTTTTGCCATTTTGGCTTTGACGATGCAGAATTTTTGGAAACCGTTTCTGATTCTGAGTACGATTCCGCTAGGAATCATGGGAATCGTACTCGGGTTTCCCCTTTCAGGTAAGTCGATCAGCTTCCTTGCAATGATCGGAATTATCGGACTCGCCGGCGTGCTTGTAAACGCATCCATCGTTCTTGTGGATTGTATCGATTCGATTCAAAAAGGATCCTCGGATTCTATGGACGAAATTCTGCTGGAAGCAAGTCGAAGAAGATTTCGCCCGATTCTTTTAACAACGCTTACGACGGTTGCCGGAATCCTTCCGACGGCCTACGGGCTAGGAGGAACGGATCCGGTCCTGGTTCCTATGACTTTGGCTCTTGGTTGGGGGCTTGGATTCGGCACATTTGGGAGTCTACTTTATGTGCCGGTCACTCTCTCCGTTTTTCACCGGTTTGCTTCGAAACAGAGCAGACGGAAGACAGGTCATTGACGAGCAGAGTTTCCAGGTTCTAGAGAAAGATTCTTACGTTAACAGTGGATTTTTCCTCTACCCCTGTTGCCTTTCCTATACCGAGCAGCTTCAGTCCAGCATGAGCAAAGCGAACGCGTCCGTCTTCAGTCGCCTGCTAAGGGGTCATTTTAAAAATATAATGATCTATAAATAGAATAATTTTTCTTTAATATACTCATGGGGAATTCGCTCTTGCTCCAAACGATTTTTGGATCCTAAGGACCTTAGATATTCGCAAAGTTCCTTTTCGGATTCCGTCAAGTAATCCAATTTGGAAGACTTAGAATAAACTCCATCTACCGCAAAATTCCGAAATCTTACGAAAGTTTCCTTATCCATCAGAAAGGATTTAGTCTGGAAATACTGCTCTCTTAGTAAAGACAGGATTTCAAATCCTTGGACGTCTATGTCTCCCCAATACAAGATCTCCATTTTGTCCATCCAAATGCAGTCCTTAAGAATTCCAAGACCATATCCTTTTCCGAAAACGGCAATCGCTCCCGAAAGCTTCGGGAAAGTCAGGAAATTATCGATATTAGAAAAATTCGTCTTATTCTCCAGGATAAAAACACGGTGACATCCGGCTAGATGTAGATTGCGAAATTCGGAGATCGGAATACTTATATCCAATAATCCACCGCTAGATTCCTGGGCGATTTTCGGATCCAATATACGGAAACGAACCAAAGCTTCCGTCTTTTTCAATCCGTATCGGGATTCGAAATCCTTTCCTTCCAAATCGATATTCTCCGGAATTAAAAAATCCAAAAGGTTTCTAAGCACTTTTTTATTTTCTTCGATAAATTTTGTAGAAACAGGAATAGGTAATTCACGAATGTATAACTCAGGTCTCGGGTTTTTTATAAAAAAGCGACAAACCGTAAGAAGATCTTCCCAATTTCCCGATTCTTCGATTACAAGAGAGGGATTTTTCAATATCCACTCCTTAAGTCCGGGAATTTTGGATAGGATAAGGTTGCAATCCGATCGATAAGACGAAAATTCCTCTTCCTTACGCAAAAAACGTAAAAAATCATTTTCCTCTTCAAACAGTATTTTCGATGGAAGAGTCTGGGTCCCGAATTTTCTTGTTTCCCTTTGAAAAGAAACTAACAGGAATCCGAATCCTTTTTTTTCTTTGGATTCTTCTTTTAATTTTTCTAATAAAGACGAGTCGCGTATTACCTCTTCCGGGTCCGCTTTTCCCGCCGGAATTTCCCAAGGAAAAGATACCTCGCCCAGGATTACATGGTTCAAAACTTCATGATAGTATGATAAACATTTTTTACGAATTTCATCCGGAGAAATCATGAATCAGAAATTTCCGGCTTTTCGATCGTCCATGCCTTCTTCTTCCGAATGTAATTTTTCCTTTGTAATCGGATAGACCTTGGATTCGTTGCCGTCAGAATTGTTTTTCACAAAATACACGCTCTGCACGTACGGCTCTACCACCGCAATCTTATCCATCGGAGTCACGACTAATAATTGCAAACCCAATTGACGGAAAAGATCCATTGCATACCTAGAATTTTCATTGTCCAAATTATTAAACATTTCGTCGATAACCACAAAACGAAACGAATTCGGTTCTCGAATTTTAAACTGGTAAGCGATCGCGGAAGCAAGGACCGTATACGCAAGTTTAACGGTTTGGCCACCCGATTTACCCGCCGAAGAATCATAAATCCGGATGATCTCGTCCGTATCCCTTTGGAATTCTGCCGCCTGGAAATCCAACCAATTTCTGGGATCCGTTACGAACCGGGACCAACGATCGGAGCCATTTTCTCCCTTTAATTTCCCGAGCAACTCTCGGATCCTGGAAAATTTTTCCTCGTTATTGGAATTGTCTCCCATATCGGGAATACTATCCCGTAATAATTCTTTGAAACCAGTACTACCAATAATTTCCCGATCTTTTGTCTCGAAGTACCTGATTTGAATATAGGATTTACCTTTAGAATAATCTAGATAACGTAAAGATTTGTTCAGATCATCTATCCGAATCTTGATTTCCGTAACATCATCCTCGAGTTCCGCTTTAAATTCCAAAATTTGCTTAGCGACCTTATCCGACATCATACTCCGGAATTTTTCCTGGAACTCGGGGAGCCTATCTTTACGAATCCTTTCCGTTAATTTCGCGAACCCAGCGACATTCGAGATGGACACCGATAATTCTTCACGGTCGGCGTCTTCCCTAAATCGTTTTACATAACGATCCATACCCTTGTTTAATTCTTCTGCGATAAAATCCATTTTCTCCCGGAAATAGGCTCTTTCCTTAACAAAGTCCTCGGAAAACTTTCGTTCTTTCTCGGAAATCGATTCCAGGTTAAAAATAATATCACCGAGACGTTCCTTTAAAACCGGCTCCAAACGAACCGATCGTTCGGGATCGAATTCTTTCATTCTGAACGTTAAGTCTTCCATTTCCTTTCTTAAATTAGAGAGTCGTTCTTCTAAAAGAGTAAATTCCTTGGTGGTTTCTTTTTCCCTGCCTTCTGCCTCGGAAAAGCGAGCCTTTGCGGATTCATATTGTTCTTTTAACTTGCCGTATTCCTCCGAAAGAACTTCTAATTCTTGGATCTCCTTTCGGGTTCTTTCAAGCGGTTCTTCCAAACTTTGATCGTCGATTTGGGAGAATTGCTCAAACCTTAGAAAAGATTTCAGATCATCGCGTAAAACATCGTTCCGCGTTTCGTCTTCTTTCACTTTCTCGATATTCGCCTCGATCTTGTATATCTCCTGACCTAACCGCGCGAAGTCGGACTCGAGAGCCGCAATTTTTTCCTGATTATTCCAACCTAGAATATAGTTTCTAGCGTCGTTTATATTTTTACGGTCATCCTTCTCGTGGCGGATTTTGCCCGACTTGACCAGGCCTTGTTTGGTAAGAGCTTTTTCTTCTTTTTTCAGACGTTGTAGATCTCCGCAGATATGTCCGAATTCTCTCAGAATCTGCGCTTCCAACCATTCTTTCTGAAATTTCGTTAAGGAAGGCTTGATTTCGAGTTTATAAAAAACCTCATCCTTATCCTTCGGATGCAATATAGGACCCGTTGAAGTTACCATTTTGGAAAAAACAAGTTTTCCATTCAAATCAGAAGAATTCACATACGAGGAAAATTTCTCAAAGTCCTCTTCCGCAACTAACATGCGTAAGCCGAAATTATGAAGTAATCTTTCCAAAGCGCCGGTCCATTCCTTCTCCGATTCTTTTACTCGGATAAGCTCGCAAATAAATGGAAACTTTTTTGGGGGAATTCCTATGGCGTCGGAAATCCTTTCCCTCATGGAAGACACGTACCTGGGAAGATTCTCCGGATTCTTTTTAAGATATTCCAATTCTGACTGGACCGAATTGAATTCGGATTCGGATTCCTTCCACTGAACCTTTAAATCCGCTAGACGGCTCCTAATTTCCTCTCGGGCCGAAGCGGAATTCGAAAATTTATCACCGGCTTTGCGGACATTCGAATAGAAAGTTTCCTCGATTAATACATCCTCCAAATCGAGCTTAAGAAGATACTCGGAATATTTTTTCCGTTCGATACGGCGTCTATTCAGATTTGACTGAATGTCCTCAAACTTTCTTTTCAAATCGGAAATTCGTTTCTGAGTGTCGTTATTTTCCAACGAATAGTACAACGCTCGCTCTTCTTCTTTCAAGGATTCCGTTAAAGAATTTAATTCCTTTAGCCGGTCCTGAACGCGAGATAGATCGTGGATATAATCCTGCTCTTTAATTTTATGAAGTTCGTATTTTTTCTGAGTAAAATACTGAGGCGTAAATGAGATTAAATCCTGAATCTCTTCGGCCTTATTCTTCCAGTCCCCGTATTCGAATGCTTTTTTTTCTATAGGCTCCAAAAGCCGCAACTGCTCTCTTGCACTCAGAATGGCTTCATATGTTTCATTTAGATCGGAAAAATTTCTATCCAGTTCATCGATCCTGGATCTTTTATCCCTCGCTTCGAGCATATGCTCTCGAACAAATTCGTTCAAAACACCGAGTGATTTAATCGCCACGATCTGATTGAAAAGATCGATCGCTTTTTCCGATTCCAGGCCCACCGCTTTTCTAAAATCCACTCCGTAAGCCTTAAAATTATCGTATAGCCTGGCTCCCAGATTTTTTAGATCGGATCGAAGTTCCTTGATGGTTCTGTTTCTTAATACCAAATCCTTTTCAAAATCCAAACTCGCTTCGGAAATAAGATAAATTCTCCTTAATTCCCCGGATTCAAACCAGAAGATTTGAGCGATCCTAACGGAGGGAAATTTTCCTTTCGCATCGAAGACGGCGGAAAGAACGGAATAACATTCTTCCTGTTTTCCTCGAATTTTAAGAATGCCCTCGCTACCGGATGAAGACCGGTCGTAATGTCCTTCCACATATGATTTTTCAGATCTATCCCTCTTTTTACTCTCCAACCCGGATGCTAAATTATAATTTCTTTTTGTAGACGGAACAAGTAAAGTAAGGATCGCATCTACCAAGGTCGACTTACCGGATCCGTTCAATCCGGTTAAAAGAAAAGTCTCTCCTTCCGCATTTAATTTCCAGATTTTGCCATGGAACGTTCCCCAATTTAAAATCTCCAATGACTTGAGTCTATACCCGGTATTGAATGCAATTTCGCCGGGAGAAAATAAATCCGCCATTATTTATTCCGATCCTTGTTTGAACTTAATACGTAATCTGTCCAGTTCGGATACCGTGATCTTTGCTTTTAAGATTTTTTCTACGCGTAACGTTTCGGAGTCGAGTTGTTTCATAAAACCTAGATCCTCCGATTTGCGAAGCAGTCTTTCGAACTTTTTTTGAGTATCCACTTCATCGGAAGAATCCGGAAAGAACGGACGAATACGGTCCGATAATTCTTCTTTTCTGATAATAATAGACCCGGACGGATCTTTCTCTTCCATTTCGATAATAGACTCTCTGAGTAAGACAAGAAACAAGGTTTCTTCCTTTGTCAAAGCCACTTTTCTCGTTAAGACGGGGAGCTTTACCTCCTGCTCGATTTCATCTTCATCGGAAGTTTGACGCAAAAAGGCATAACCGTCTTCTCGATCCAAGTGCAGAAATATTCCGATTTTTTCGAAGTATTCCCGCACTTGTTTTTCGTAAGTAACGAGATTTTCCCAAACCTTCGGATCCGAATCGATCCCGATGGAACCTTTCAAAAGTTTTAAAACGGCTATCGAATACGGAAGAAGTTTATCCATGCTTGCCTACTCTATAAACACCCTTGGGAACTCGATATGCCCGCTGGTTATCTTCCGCAAAAGAAGGAAAACACAGGAACGTTTCAGAATCATGTAGCGAGTGATGTTCCCCTCTACTTGCTATGGAAATATACGCCACGATACTTTCAAATCCGATATCCTCCGAAAACTCTGCCAAAACTTTTTCCAAAGAAACCTCCGGAAAGCTGCGAAGAAGTGTTTGAATTCGTTTTTCGTAAATTTCAAAATTGATTCCTCGTATCGAATCTAGAAAATCCGAAGAAATTTGCTCCTCTTCTGCTCGGGATACCTGAATATATCGTAACGTATCGACCGGATCTCCTTTCCAAAGAGGTCTGTCCATAGGAAGATGAACCGACATTTCCTCCACAGAATAAAAATTTTCTTCCGAAAGATCGATTTTCGCCTCCAAGACAAGATGTTTGATTTCTGAAATAATCTCCTTAGACTTTCGATTATCTCGAAGCGTACGTTCCACGAGACTTTTTTTGAGTTGTTCTGACATTCTCGAAACAACCCCGTTTACTCTTGATCCAGCCTCTCTTACATTACGTCTAAAACTTCGAAAAAATTTTCCGTCGTCTAGGGCAAGGATATCTTTTAATGAATATAAAGAATTTAATATGTTCTCAAAATTTTCCTGACTTTGTTCCGATCTAAGAAAATCCCAGAAAGCCTGAAAACTTCTGCCCTGTTCGGATTGAAGTAACTCCTCGTCACCATCCAAAGCAAATTGCAAAATTTCCCCTTTTTGGACGACCTCTAAATACTTTTTGTGAATCAGTTTCGTTATCTCGGTAAAATTGCCTTCCACTTGACGAAAGTCGGAAAGCAGAGTTAGGGCTTCCTTTCGCGCATACAGATATTGACCGCGAATCCTTTCGCTCGGAAAAGTGGATACGTCTTCGCCTTCTTTTAATTTTTGAATTTGTTCGTCCAAATCCTTTCTTTTGGATTCAAGTTGCCTGATTTTTTCCTTCGGATCGGAAACGCTTTCCTCAACGATCTCCTTCAACTTACTCATAACGGAAAAGAAGCGGGATTCCGTTCCGACTGCCTCCCGATCTTCTAAGGAACGAAGGTCCTCCATCCAAGAAAATACTTTTTCTAATTCACTGCTGGGCTCTACTATAATTTCCTCGAATTCTTCGGAGGATCGAATCCTGCGAGAGAGAAAATTTTCATTGACCCATTCGTTTATATAGACTTCCGCACTTCTCAAGAAGGAAGTATCTTGGAGTTCTCGAAGGTTCTCCAATTCATGGCGCAGTAATATTTTCAGTTCCTCGAAAGGGACGAAGGTTCTGCCGGAACCCCTGAAATATTTTTCCAAAAAATATATGATAAAGGGGGCGTTGTCCTTTCTTAAAATACGAATCGAGGAGGACCGAAATAATCTTTGAAAAAGGTTATAATCCATATTCTGCCCTTCCCATTCTATGAGTTTAAAATCGGAAAAATCAGTAAAGCGATATAAACTGAAAAAAATAGCGTCCGTCTTTCAGAGGACTGAAGACTGAGGACAGACGCGTTCGCCTCGCTCACGCTAGACAGAAGCTGCTCGATGTCGGAAAGGCAGCTGCGGCGGAAGAAAATCCCCTATAACACAGGAATCTTTCCATAGAACATGGAATCTCCGCTTGTCGATGTTCTGTCTTCAGTCCTCTGTCCTCAGCCTTCTGCCTGAAGGGGAGTTCCCCCAAATTGCGGGTATGGATATGGCTCTGGGCGCGGGATAAGTCGCCAGATAGATTGGAAGCACCTTGAAGATATCCAATTTGGATTAGATTTCCTCCGACAATCCTAACAATTGAAATTTTGCATACTTTCCAGTGGATTAAATTTTACACAAATATGTTTTTTTCTTTTCAATTTAATTATAGAATCTTATTTCGTATATCGTTCATTACTAATATTTCAGTATCTTATCCTCCTTCATAAAATATCGGTATGAAATATTTTATGAATAAAGAAGTTAGGAAACCTAAAATGATCGAAGTTATACTAAATCTTGATTCCGGAGCCAAATGAGACTGGAAGCAGATATAAAATCGAACAAATTGAACCGTTATTCATGCTTGTAAAGAGTCATTCTATAGAAATTTTCTTGGGTATTCTAAAAAGGCCGGTAAAAGATCATCTGGAGTATTCATTGGCAAGACAAGATAATCATCTTTTCTTACATGTAGCAGATCAAAGAAAGCGAAGAATTAAAAAGGGTTCGGAAAGAGAATCTTAAACTTAAAGAGGAAGTAGCTATCCTAAAAAAGTTTGCAGCCATGCTCTCCCGGGAACAAAACCCAAATTAGAGTTTATGGAAACTCACCGAAAAGAATTTCGGATCAGGAGCATGGCGGAAGCGTTGGATGTATCTCGAACGAACTATTATAAGTATCTAAAACGTTGTAGAAACGAATTGGATAAGTTTGACCCGGTAGTAATTAATTTCGTTCACGAGACATGGCTGAAGAGCAAAAGGAACTATGGTTTAGTTCGTATTTTAGGTGAAGTCAAAAAAGCCTCTCTTCCTTATGGAGCGAGGAAAGTCCGTAAATTGATGAAATTATGCAATATACGAGGGAAACAAGAGAAACGATTTAGGATATTTACAACAGATTCGGATCATTCAGAACGAATTGCCCCGGACTTGATAAAGCGTGATTTTAAGGCAGTCTCTAAGAACCAGCGCTGGGTATCCGACGTAACGTTCATAAGATGTCTCTCGGGTTGGTTTTACCTTTGCGTGATCATAGACTTGTATTCGAGAAAAGTGGTTGGTTGGTCTCTGAGCAAAAGGAATGATTCCGGACTTGTTCTTAGTACGCTCAAGAAGGCAATCGAATCCAGAAATCCAAGCAAGGGTTTAATCTTCCACTCAGACCGTGGTTCTAATTACTGTTCTCGTGAAGTTCGTGGACTTCTGTTATCAAATAAAATCAGGAGAAGCAATAGTAGAAAAGGAAATTGTTGGGACAACGCTGTGGCTGAGTCTTTCTTCATTTCCCTTAAAAGAGAAATGGAATATAACGTCTTCTATAGTATCGAAGAGGCTACATCTGCATTCTTTGATCATATAGAAGTATTTTATAATAGACAAAGGTCTTACTCCTTTTTAGGATACGTGAGTCCACTGGAATTTGAAGAAAGAATTGCTTAAAAAGTGTCTCCTAAAACGTAACTAGGTTAGATAAAATAACGCGTTGATTTGAAGCGGAGGAGATAGGTTTCAATTCCAGATTGGTTCGATTAAAAGCATGCCAAGACGATAATATAGATTAAAGTTTTGAAGTTTCAATTCCAGATTGGTTCGATTAAAAGCGGTAGAGCCATTGCCAGCGGACAAGTTCCAGCAGGTTTCAATTCCAGATTGGTTCGATTAAAAGTTGATCAATGGTCTTAGTTCATTGAATCTTTTTCCGGTTTCAATTCCAGATTGGTTCGATTAAAAGGGCTCACGAAACTGAATCGTTCCCGCGCTGATCGGCGTTTCAATTCCAGATTGGTTCGATTAAAAGATGACAAAGATGAAGATGAAGATGAAGATGAAGATGAAGATGAAGAAATAGATAGTTTCAATTCCAGATTGGTTCGATTAAAAGTGAAAAATAATGATTATTCTCTTCCAAAGCAATTTCGTTTCAATTCCAGATTGGTTCGATTAAAAGATTTGATCATCATAATATTGGTTGGTGTTCAGTAAAGTTTCAATTCCAGATTGGTTCGATTAAAAGCGGGGGTCCCGAAGATGCTGCATATTCAATATTTGGTTTCAATTCCAGATTGGTTCGATTAAAAGGGTTTTATCATCGCAATCTCTCCATTCGGTAAAACTGTTTCAATTCCAGATTGGTTCGATTAAAAGTAATCAAGATCCAATTACATATTCACAACCGTTAGTGTTTCAATTCCAGATTGGTTCGATTAAAAGTGAAGCATTCCCAGAAAATGGAACAAATGATGTCGAGTTTCAATTCCAGATTGGTTCGATTAAAAGATTAAGGCCCGAGCGTTTCTACGCGGAGACGACGCGTTTCAATTCCAGATTGGTTCGATTAAAAGATATTAACCGGAATCGTATACAATAGTTGTAATCTAGTTTCAATTCCAGATTGGTTCGATTAAAAGTGGCGCATCACGTTGTGCTGATTGTTTCGCGGATGGTTTCAATTCCAGATTGGTTCGATTAAAAGTTCTACTTTTAATTCTTTCTCTTCACGTTCAGATTGGTTTCAATTCCAGATTGGTTCGATTAAAAGCCTTTACAAACTCAAGATTATCCGGGGATAGGTTCTGTTTCAATTCCAGATTGGTTCGATTAAAAGTTCAGCGACTTGTAAATATGGGTCAATATCTGCAGGTTTCAATTCCAGATTGGTTCGATTAAAAGTGCTTTTTGTCTTTGTCCTGAGCATGGAAATGTCAGTTTCAATTCCAGATTGGTTCGATTAAAAGGGGATGTAATAGTTAATTCAACCCCTGGGAATAATAGTTTCAATTCCAGATTGGTTCGATTAAAAGCGAAACTGGATACTTCAAAAATGGCCGCCCTCGATGTTTCAATTCCAGATTGGTTCGATTAAAAGACGTTATTCCCAAATAGTAATCCTGCCGCTATATTGTTTCAATTCCAGATTGGTTCGATTAAAAGATACAGACTTTGATTTGCTTCGGTATAATGAATTTTGTTTCAATTCCAGATTGGTTCGATTAAAAGCCCGCTTAAACACTCAGTATTCCTTGATTGGAAACTGTCTATGCAGTGGGCAAGTCGTCGATCTCCGGTAGCCGAATTTTCCTGGGGGATCGACGACATTGTTAAAGAATGTTGTCTATCGGCATTTTTTCAACTCCGATTATCTCCTTTTCCAGCCATTTTTCATTTCGGCTGAGAAATAAAATTATGCTATCTTCTGCAGATTTCATGATCTTCTTAGCCTCCATTTTTAGTTTTTCCAATCTTGCCGGAGTAATCTCTCCCTCAAAGACCGAATTTTGAATCCAGTTTAAATATTTTCTGCAGAGCTTTAACATTTTCCCGACTCTCTTCGCATTAACATCATAAACCAAAATCACATACATAAATCACCACCAAGATACAAACGGTTTATACAGCTCGATACCAAGCAGCTGCTTTTCGAGCTTGTAACATTCAAGGCGAATCAATCTTCGATAGCTTACGTTCTTTTCCAATTGTCTATGCTGTATCGTTTCTTTTAGCCTTTCGTCGAAGGCTTTAATGAATTTCTCTCTTCCGGAAGGTTTTAGAAAGCAGCCGAACAATTCCTTATCGAAATCATTTTCCTGCAATTCCTTCTTATTGATCATTCTGAATATCAATCGATCAATTAAAATCGGTTTAAAGATTTCTGCAATATCAAGTGCGAGAGAAAAGCGTCTTTCTCCTGGTTCGTGCAAGAATCCTATCGTAGGATTGAGTTGAGTATGATATATCTGAGATAAACAAACGCTATAACAAAGACTATTACCGAATGAAATCAGCGCATTGATTTCATTCGACGGAGGATTTCGAGTCCTTGATCCGAACGGAAATTCTTTCATAATGGTCTCGAAAGAGTTATAGTATCTTCTTCGAATATTTCCTTCATATCCCATTAAAGATGCTACCGAATTCGTGGTAGAACTTTCTTCGACAAGAATTTCGATTTCTGAAATCAATGTTGAAACCTCCCGCCCTCTTGTAGAGTAATACTGCAAATTCTTTAGGATATTTTTACCGGCTCCGGATACAATCTGCTTGGCTATTTGCAATCGACTCTTTTCATTTTTGTATTCGCCGGCCTGAGTAACTAACATTTTGCCGGAAAGAAGATAGTCTTTCGGGAGGAAACTTCCCGTATAATTTTCATAATAATCGAAAAAGTGAATGGGAATTCGATTCTTTCCCAAAAAATTGAAGAGGGCGCTGTTTCCATCCAAGCTGCCGAATACGTATAGATCTTCTATGTTTTCGATCGGGAGAAATCGTTCTTCCTTATCCCTCCCGCTTCCTTTTGTAAAACACAAAGTAGAATTTTTCTTACTAAGTCTCCCGGGATTGAATAGATACATGCTTTCTTTCATTTTTCTTCTTCCTCCAATTCAGCAACCCAGCAGAAATCAAAATAAGAGCAGTTTGTACATCTTTCTTTCGGTAAGCGGTCCGGCGGGGTTTTTCTCTCCAGAATAGATTCGATTTCGCGAGTAATTTCCGACAGTTTCTCTTTATCCGACTCATCGAGGAACACCTCTTTGATTCTCTTGTGTTTGGGATATTCCAGAAGTCCTTTGACACCCGGCAAGCCGTTCTCTTCTAACTTAAAAATATAATATTTCAACTGCCAAATATGCGCATCTTCAAAGCTAGGGGATTTTTTAACTTCGTGCACGATTTTGTCCTTCGGATCGTAAAAATCGATTCGGATGTCCGTTAGTAGAACTTCCCGATACCTCTTCCTTCTCTCGGGATAGCTGGTTTCGTGAATTAAGTTACCTTGTTCCACTAAATCGGAACTATGCTCCATGGAGATTCCCGAAGAAAAGAGCCATAATTTCCTATGACAAATGAAGTAATAGTTAAAGTGAGTTCCTCCGAGTCCCATAACAAACATTAGCTGCCACTTTTAAGGTTCGGAACTGGAGAGATGAATATTAATTTTTTCGTGAAAAAACTTCCGTTAGGAGAAGTACATTTAGGTTGCACGTTATGTCGTTTTTAGAGTGAGTGCTGCTTCTTCGATTTAAAAAATCATTAAGTATCGATAAGCTCTTATTGGAGACCGCTAAACGAATCGTATTCGCAGCAGGCAATGGAAATATCCGGCCCCTTACGTTCTCGGATTTTTCCTGTTTGGCAAAGAAAATAATATCTTTTTTTCGATATAGGCACAAGCATGGAATAGGCTTCTACTATCTTTTCCTCATCCAATAATCTTTCAAATTCTTCTAAACAGGATTCCGGTAAAACTTCGGTTCCATCAAAAAGTTGTTCGAATTCCTGAATGGCCATCGGGTCGGAATCGAAGGCTTTTAGTGTTTCTGGTCCTGCTATTTTGCGGTATAACTCGCGTCCTTCTTCGACTTCTTCTAAAATTGTGTCAACTTCTGAAGAATAGAGTCTATCCAAATATTCTCCGGCAGCACTTTCATCTATTAATGTATCATTTAATTTGCATAATAGTTCCACCGTATTTCGAAGTAGGGATTCTTTATCGTAAGGCTTCTTCCAGTCTACAGCTTCTTTCATCACATAAACAGGTTTTTCAGGAAACCTCAGCCAACGGTTTACACGACCAAATCTTTGTAGTAACGCCTCCAACGGTGCCGGTTCGGTATACAAGCAATCGAAATCCAAGTCGAGGCTTACTTCTACAACCTGTGTTGCAACCACTACGAATCCTTCTTGGGTATTTTCATCTTCCATACGCTTCATTAATTTCGATTCCAATTCTAGCCTATCTTTCGAGTGAAATCGGCCATGAAGCAACAATACTTTTTCCTGTTCCGATGGACCAGCGCGAGGAGGGATCGCTTGCTTCAATCGTAAAGCAAGTTCTTTAGCAGTTGAAACTAAATTCGCAACTACAAGTATTCGTTCCCCGGCATTCATACGATTTATAATTTCTTCAATTAAATCTTCATTCTTTAAAGTCCCGTCCTTGACACAAAGCCGATGTCGTCTAAATTCTTGAAATAAAGCGGAATCTGCCTGAATACGGTGAGAATCTCCGATTGTTTTTTCGACTTCTTTCGCTAACCAGGTAGGAAAAGTAGCAGACATAAAAAAAAAGCGAACGTCCCAACGATCGCGAAGATCAGAAAAAAAACCTAACAGTAAGCCAAGTCTCTTCGGTTCGTATCCATGAATTTCGTCTACTACCATTTGTGCACCTTGCATCATCGCCCACTGCCCTTCGTATCCGGGAAGACGAAATGCAGCTCTTAGCAGCTGATACGGAGTTCCGATACAGAAAGGCTGTTGGTGAAGTTTTCCTAATGATTTTTTACGCTTTGCTTGGCGAGTAGCTTCTTCCGGTCCTGTTTCTTGTACAAGTTCTCGATAAATAGCTGGAATCGTTCTGCTATGAAGTAGTGAAATGTCTTGGTCTGAGATTTTATATCTTTCTCTCATCCGAAAATACATCGCATTTAGGCTCGCTTGATAAGGTAAGATATAATACAATCCTCCTGGTCGCCCCTCTCTCTGTTGTCTATGCGCCCAAAATAATCCGGCTTCTGTTTTCCCAGAACCTGTTGGCGCGGAAAGAATCGCAGAGCCGCTAATTTCTCCCGATTTCTTCTGATGTTCATATAATCTTTGTTTGGTTCCAATTTTGACATTTTCGAAATCAGGTGAGGTCAATCGCGGAGCATTTGAACTTGCCAATCGGTCAGCTTGCAATAGGATACCCCTAACGCAAATTGCTTCTTTGCGAAAATTTTGTAGTTCTATTTTAATTGCGGGATCTTTTTTTACTATTCTGGAAGGGTTCTGTTTTTCGTAGTAACTCTTATAAGAACTCAGAGCTTCCCTGATTTTTTTCGGTCCATTTGAATAAGTCCTTTCGATGTCGATTTTTTTTGGGCGAACCGGCCCTAAATCTAATCCACATTTGTCGGCAATTTTTTCAGGAAATTTCAATGTCCACTCTGCCAAAAGAGAAATGTTCTCTCGTAGAATTTCTCTCTGCCAATATTCTTGGATGCCACTATCTTCAGAATGATCCGTAATATAACGATCCGAAGTCTGCTTGAAATCCCTATGATGAGAAGCAATCGCAGAAGTGACTCTTTCAAACTCAGGGGTATCCGAATCAAAGACCCAATGTACAAACGCTAGAGAAAAAATTTCATGGCGGACGGGTTGAGTTTCCGGCCGATTTAACGTTCTTAACATTTTCTGAAATCCGACAGCAATTTTTCCGAAATCATGAAAAAAACCCGCCCAAAACAATATCTGCCAAAAATTTGGAATTTTAAGATCGACCGCTAGGGCGGGAATTCTGGATTTTAATTGTATAATTCTGTCCGCAACACGATAACTGTGCTTGAGAAGACCTTCTCCTCCCGGTACTGGGCTTTTTGCGTATATCTTTTCCATCTTAGCAAATACGAATCCGATTCGCTGACTCTACGTGTATCATTCAGAAATAGTTGAGAACCTATGAAAAAAAAGCAACCGTGGTTGTTCAGTTTTTTTATCGCCGCCGCTGTCAATAAAAGTATTCGACGTCTTACTACTTACGTTCAAGTTGCCTGAAATTTGAACAGGTCTATCCAGAGCAACATACGTTTCCCAACTTACCGAAGTACGACGATTCGGATCTATGAATTTTGGCATCTTCAAAGTAGGTCCAAAATGAATTCGATCTCGGAGACTGCCAGGAAGAAGCCCTGGCTCTATTCTTCCCTTATCTCCTCTTTCTAACACTACTTCTTCTACTTTTCGAATGCTGATTAAATCCTGGGAACGACCTAATACAGGTACATACTTTGGCTCCCAAAATGCGGAACGAAATTTCTCTATATCATCGGAAAGCAAATAAAGAGTCAAACGTGGCTGAACCAATATTTCTCTCGACAATACATTACTAGTCGCTTCTACATTATAATTTTTCATCTCTCCTTTTGTAGAAGTGATCGGAGTCAAAAACCAAATTTTTTCTAAATCATCAGTTGCTTCCCCTAAACATCGAAACATATAAGCGAAAGAAAAAGTATCCGGGTTCGGGAAATAACCGAGTGTAGAAGCGACCAATCCATAAATCGTGGCAGGTGGAGGCATCGGAAAACTAGGTTGCCTCCCGATTAAAAAATGAGGGTATCGGAAAGAGGAAGTGATTCCTTCCATTTCTATCCGTAGCGCATTTCTAGAATTCGTACTCATTTCAACCAATCGGACTGAATGGAAGAAGCGATCGTCTCTAGTATCGTTTTTGGGTGTTCCAATACGATTCCGTGAGGATATGTCTTATTTAATTCTTCCAACTTTCCTTCTAAAGCCTTACGCCCTTCGGAAGAATATCCTTTGACCCAGCCTATATATAATGGAGACAGAATCGTATCTTTCCACACTTTCGCGGTCTCTTCGAAGGACTCAAAATTCGGTGTTGCCTCGCCCAAGGATCCGGGTTGGACCAAGAATTGAAACGGATTGTTTCCTCCTTTCGTCACTGCGGCAATCACAACGGCTGGAGTCACATCCGTATAGTGCAACGCTTGCTTTGCTCCGCCTTCTACGACAGCCATAGCTCGGAGCAAATGAGAAATTCTCTCAATACGAGTTTGGTCGTCTAACGCATATGTTCCTTGCTTTTCATCGTGTTTTAACTTTTTCTTTTTAGCTATCTCTACCCGAGTCTCATCCAAGTTCAAGAATCCGGTACGGTTTTTATACCCGAAAACTCCAGCGGACCCCAGATCCAAAGAAAACATTCCGAAAAGAGAACTTCGATAAAATTGATGTTCGTAAGGAACAGGATCGCCTTCATGACGGCTCATTGTACCGAAATCACGGTCTATTCCGGGAGAAAGAGCGACCAATGTCCCCACCCGAAATGGAGACACTCGAGTAACAGTTTCTTTCGTTTCCGTATTCTTGGCAAATTCTGCGCGGCTTCCCTCGGCTTCGGCTTTTTTACCAGGTGCGCGCATATAGCCCAAAATGTCATCATCACAGTATTCGATCGGATTTGCATCTGTATAAGCGACCTTCTTTTCCCTAAAAATAGGAGAGATAGTCCATTCTTTCGCAGTTTCTTCTAACGTTTTTCGAATCCAGTATCTATATGCCTGAGCTGAGACATATGGATATTGTTTTCCTCCAACGCGTAAGAATTTAACTGCTGTTGCATTCTGCGTAGACGCGCTCGGATCGTTTCCTGCATTATTCAGAGCACTAGCAGGTGCGTGAATAATTTGAATTCCAGATATGAACGCCATGTTATTTTTCCTCCAAATTCTCTTCGTTTTCTACTTCTTCTTCCGTGGATCCGACCAAAGCATCCGGATCCTTCTTAAAATAATTTTTTCTGTGCAATTCTTCCAAACATCTCAAGCGCAAAAGATCTCTGGCAAGAGACCAACCAGAGTCAGGTAACTCTTCGGTTGATTCGAAGATACTTAAATAATCGTCGGTATTGAGGAGAAGGCTACCGGTACGTTTCAGACGCGCTCTTATTGCGCGGATAAGAATATTTCTGAAATTGTAATACGAGTTCCTAACGGAGGATATCCCCATGATATTTTTGAATAAGGTTGAATCCTTATTGGAATCAATTTCATCGGCTAGGGTATCTGCTAGTTTTTTTATTTTTTCTATTCGTTCCAGTTTCATAACGTATATCTCCATTAGAAAAAGTTCAACCAAAGAAGATGTATTCGGCCATAAGTCTATGTCGGATACTCGTAAATTGGAAAGTATGCCAGCCCTATTTCTCGCATAACGCAAGAAGAATTGTATAATTGTTTTTGCTTCTTCCGGTCCCGCAGTCATTCGTTCCATGACTATATTTTTCCGAACCGGTCTGTCTTCCTTGGAAGGCTCCGAGCCTCCCGTTTTTCCAGAAGGGCTGAGCCAAAATGCACCTGTAAATGCCTTCCATGCAAAGTGGTATGCTCCCATATTCGCACGCTTTAAGAATTTCAATGAAAACGGTTGATAATGATATATTTGAATTCCAGGACCATTCCCGCTATTGGAAAGGTGATAGACAGAAAGCCCGCCATAATATTTTTCATTTACAATTTGATTCTTAGTAGTCTTCGCAACTTTTTTCTTTTTCTTTGTATACAGCTCAAATATGCTATCTAACGTTTCTGTGATGCGTGTCCGAATTCCCTTTCTATCCGACAATTCCTTTTTGGCATACTCTCTATCCAACTCCCCTTTCCATTTATCCGCTATTTCCAATAGCAGTTCAGGATCATCTGTCTTAAGGATTGCCATTTTTCCGCTAATGATAGGAGTCGCCAACGGCAAGGCAAGTAAACATCCATACGCAATATCAGATAATGGTAGTTCGCTTGTTCCCGTCGCATAGAAATTGATTTGTTCTCGTCCCATGAGTAGAGGAACCTGATCTCTGGCCGCGCGAATCCAGGCAGGTCGATCGTTAAAAAAATAACAATTTTCCGGAAGAGGATCGGATTTACCGGTAGCGATCGCAAAAGCAAAATCGATCGCTTTTTTACGTTCTTCCGGCTTTTTACTGTAAGACGGATTGGTAAAAGGAGCATTGTATGTAAAAAGAATCCCGCTCGATTTCTCAAAATTCCGATTTACATAATTCCTCTTTACCGTCTTCATTACACTTTGCCAATCCTCCTCCGTGACCTCCTCCGGCGCATATTTGCCTGACTCCAATATCACCGCAGTTAATCCCATATCGATGAGCGGGTGATCAGTCCAGCGAAGGGAAGTTACTTTTTTTCGAGTCGTGCTAATGCTTCTGGCCATGAAAGTTTTTGTCCTCGCTTTGCCCTTTCGGTAAGAACTTGGATTCCACCTTGGGTTATTTTTAAACGATATTTCTTGGCATTTCCAATTTTGAGATCAAATTGAACTGCCTCGCGCTGAAGGGAACGTCGGGGTGTTTTAAATGTTATCTCATTTTTCATCTGAGCCTCCACAATTAATGCTTTTCCCAATCATACTAAAAGCAGTTCCAACGTCAAATATAAAATTTAAACCTACATCTAATAATGGAACGTATAAATGCCCCCAGGCTTTAAACCAACATCGAATAAATTTCAAATCCCGACGGGTTCGATTGCAAATGAAAGAAGAACCTGGAGGCAAATTTACTACGTATTGCTTTTGGAACATGTCAAGTCCAATTAGATTTGACTTACAATAATCACCCCGCCTCACCCAAGCACCCGAACCCCAAACTATTCTTTTCCCCAATCCCCGCCTGATAGGCGATTCGAATCAGCTCAGGAGGACCGGAGAGTTCAAACGGAAATTGAAAAGCCCGAACAAAAGTCTCTGCTTCCGACCCTGATTTGATCCGCACCAACCTGGATTTTGGACTCTCCAAGGCAAGAATTCGGATCTGTGCCTGGCTTAGGTCTGCCATTGGAAATACGCTTTTGTATTTAGAAAGCAGATTGTTGCCGATCCGATCCGAGTAGTCTTCTTCTCCCGGTCCAATATAAGTAGCGGATGAATTCTCATTGGAGCGAGCCACGCAGATGGGCGAAAGGCAGCGGAAACGCATCTTATCCCTGAACTGCGGTTCGGCGATTTCTTCCACCCCGATTACTTTAAATTCGGCACGACTGAAGCGGTCACCGATGCTCATTTCCTGGTTTTCGAAGATTCCGTTAATGAAATGTTCCAAAGAGCGGTCCACCGCAAAGCTCACCTGCATCTCCACAGGTCCTCCCTCTACGATCAACCGGTCCCCTTCCACCCGACGATTCGAAACGTGAAGATGGGAGAAAGTAAACTGTTTGAATCTTTTATTCTCGTAACTGTATCCTTCAGAATGCAGCCATTCGGAAAATTGGGAATCGGATAGATGGATCTTTTTATAGATCCATGCGGCGATTTCATATTGGTAATTAATTGGTAAGGTACGTTTTTTCCCGATCAACTCTAACCGAAGTTTCAATCTCATAAGAATTCTCAATTCCATTCGTATAGGATAAACCGATCCGTTAACAAAGATTAAACGTAGTAAGTCCTGAATGAAAGAATCTTAACGTTCTTACCAATGAACGGGAATAGATCAAGGATAAAATCGGATAAAAATACTATTTTTATACCGATAGACGAGATTGACAGAATTTACTAATAATCTTTTTCTTAATACACGTTATTCGGCCTGACCCTATTTTTTTCTCCGGATTTTCCCCCTTTTATAAAGCACGGAATGAAAGGTATATCTCAAAAGCTTTATCCGCGATTCCCCCACATATGCGACAAGGAAGCGGCAGTCGCCCTAAGCTCCTATCCCCACACACGTGGGGATAAACCGATCGATGACTTGAGTCTTATGTTTTCTTTTTCTCTGCTCCCTTAAAAGTGCTGCCGAACAGGACAAGCTTCGCACCACCCATTTGGAATATGCCCATTCCCTGCGTATGAGATGAGCAGTAAACTTCTCAATTTTTATAATTGCTCCCGCACTATTTTCCCGGCTTTTGCAAGGTTAAACCTTTCGTAAGCAGTCTTCGTTCTTTCGATCGCTGCAATTCTCATATGCGCGGAAATGAACCAGACATCCCGAAGATAGAATTAAAGAATGACTCTACTCTTCCCCAACGCCTAGGAATGTACCAACAAGGAGGAGGCAATTCGAATTTATAATGCCCATCCCTGCGGCGCGATAACCTTACCTGCAAGTCGGTAAGCAAATAGATGTTAGAGGATGCATAGGGGGAACACTATGTTCAGAGGCTCCTGCCTTAAACCAAATCGCTTCCGTGTATAAAATATCGTCCTCTTTAGACTTGTGAGTAACGCTCAGGATGCGGTTCATTCGATAAATTCTACCATCTAATTCCTATCCTGTTTGCGGCCCCTTCACTTCGTTCGGGTCACGCTGCTCCGGGCTTCGCTTTCAGAAGACAGAGGACTGAGGACAGATGCGTTCGCTTTGCTCACGCTAGACAGAAGCTGCTCGACGTTGGGAAGGCAGCGGGGTTAGACGAAAAATCCACTTATAACGGAGGAATCTTCCTGTAGAACATGGAAACCCTGCTCATCAATGTTCTGTCTTCAGTCCTCTGTCATCTGTCTTCTGCCTGAAGGGGAAAACTAACGAATTCAACTGCTTCGGATAAGGCGCCGTTTAGTTTACGATTAGAGATGGGAAGTGTTCAATTCATTTAATAACAAGCCTATATAAGTTATTTTGGATCATGTTTTCGAGGAATCAACGAAAGTCTAAAACGGAAAATTTTTTTTTAAAGATCATCGTAATTTACTCACTTTTTTATTTCTTTTAAAAAAGATAAAATGGAATTTTGTCCTATATTACACTTTAAATAATTTCTCTAAAACGGGAATTATCTCAAATATTTCGCGTGACCTGTAAGACACACTTCAAACATCTAGAAAGAATCATGAATATCCAAAGAAAAATCGCAGCTGTGATCATTTTATTAACATCGAGTCTAGTTTTTGCCCAATCGGGACCTGACAAGGGTTCGATGAAGAAACCGTCGGAAGATTCCGAACGAACGAACCCGAAGGGCGGTAATAAGAGCGATGCATCCGCTAGTATTTATGTGAATTTTAAAAATGCGGTTTTTGAAATCGATGCGGTAGACGATTCGTCTCAGGTCGATTACGTGGAATATAAAATAGACGATTCCGATTATATCCGTTATTCGGGACCCGTGTATTTATCAAAGGAAGGATTAGCGAAGATATCCTATCGTTCCGTCGATAAGGCAGGAAATAAAGAAGCATTACGGACTGTACAAATTTTAGTCGATAATACCGCTCCGGAGCTGAAGTTAACCGCGAATGAAGGTTCTCTAAAGAACATCAGCGGAAATACGTTCGCGTCCAGAAATGTAAGCTATACGATTTCAGCTACGGACACCTTGTCAGGAATAAAAGAGGTCAAGTTCTCCGTAAACGGCGGAGACTATAAATCTTACGAAGGGCAACCGATGAGATTGGAAAAACAAGGAGTCAATTGGATTCGAGTTACTGCAATCGACAAATCCGGAAACAGTACGGATATGCTCACAGTCGTGACAGTAGACGATGAAAAACCCAATGTGGAAATTATCAGCTCGATCCCGCTCATTTCGATTAACGGTAAACAATTTGTGAAGCAAGGAACCGTCTTTTCGGTTAAGGCCGGCGATTCCCTCTCCGGTGTGAGTCAGACTCTGTATAAAATCGACAAGGGAGAATGGACTCCCTTTACGAAACCGATCTCCGTTACGACCTCGGGAGAGCATTCCTTGGAGGTGCGGGCGATAGATAACGTAGGTAACGAAAGTGATTTGAAAAAAGTCGGCTTCGTCGTCGATATGGAACCGCCTCACGCCAATTTTAAGAAAGCCGGATCTAATAGAGAGTAGAGACAATGCCCGATTGGATACCCGAAAAATATTCTCCGGAACTTTATTCAAAGAATACATTTCATACGGAAATGTCCGGATATTTTCGTGCTTTGGAAGATTCTTCCCTCAGAACATTTAAAGAGCGATTCGATAAAATTGGCCGCAGAATGGAGTCGATTCCGTTGGACAATTTTAGCCGTTTTATTAAGGCATCCGGTGAAGAATTATCCAATTGGCAATCTACAAAGGAAAGGATGGCGGAAGATTATTTTTCTTTGCAGAATAATCGAAGATGGGAGCTCGAATTGGCGCTTAAAAATCGGCGTTCGTCTTCCAAGCCGGAGGAGAATTCCTCATCCGGCATTGTGAGCCATGTTTGGACGAGTCTATGGGATGGACTAAACGATTGGTTCTCATCCGCTTCGCCCGCGGCGGATTCCGGTAAAAAAAGGATGAGCACTTCCGCGGATTCGGCTCCCGATCCGGACTTAGCGAATTTTCTGGATGAAAGAGAAAAATCTTTTAAAAAATTTCAATCTCTACTGGAATCCTCGGCACTTCGCTTGAATAAGACGTATAAGATCAGGTTTCACAAAAGCTTAGATTTGCAGATCCGGAAATTGAAAGCGGAAGACCGGTCTTACAGTCAGATCCGCTCTTCTCTGGAAGCCGCTCAAAATGCGGCGAATACGCATATTCCCGATAAAAAAATCAAAGATTATTCTTCTTTTATGATGAATAGGTTTTATGCGATCGTCTTCAAACAAAGTAAGGAGGCGGATTTGGGGGACGCCCCCGTTTCTAAGTTGAGTTTGAATATTCAAAAAACTGAATCGAGCCGACCGAAAGAAGATTTAAAAACTTGCAATATAACCGACCTGCCTCCTGAAATCATCAAGGAATGCGAAGAGGATTATATTATTTTAAACGTTTCCACTCAGGAAAAGAAGCATAAATTTCATCGTGCACTTTTGGAGACGTCAAACATCGAATCCAGACAACACGCTGAAGAATTTTTTTCGGAATGCAAATTTCAAGATAAATCGGCTCTTGCTTTGGCAAAAAAAATAATAGCCAGATCGGATATCTCCCTTTCGGAACGGGCGAGTCTACAAAAAATGATTCAAGTGCAAGAATCGTGTTCTTTGTAAAAGATGCGGGAATCGGAGCGAGTTTTTGATATTCACTGTATTTTTAAATTCCATGAAATTGCAATAAAAGATCTTGCACTCAATAATCTAATCGCATCCAAATCTCGAAGGGGACAGACGGATATCGTAAAGACATTAACCGGTTTCTATAAAAGCTCGAGATAAACTCAGACCTTATGATGCTTTCCGAATGAAAGCGACGTTTGCAGACGACAGATGCCTGAAGACAGACGCGTTCGCGTTGCTCACGCTAGACAGAAGCTATTTGTTGCCGGAAAGATCACAGAAGTAGAAGAAAGATCTCTCGTAACACAAGAATTTTTCTCTATAATATGGGAACTTTGATCACCAATGTTCTGTCCTCTGTCCTCTACGTAGAATAAAATTTGTTCGGTATCCGAAGATAGGCCTTTGCAAAACCCCGAGTGAGAGGTTGCCGAGCGATCCTGAAGCGATGCGAAGGCTGCGGAGTTAATCCCGCCTTGCAAATTGATTCATCTGAATCTATAACTCCAACGAAATAATTTAATAACTCTCCCGTAAAAGGCAAGTGGGCTGTTTTCTACGGTATCACATTTTCCATCAAATATTTCCAGGGCGGTAGCTTTGCCTTTAGGTTCCGAAGCGAAATAAGCTAAGATGATTCTCGGTTCAGAATTAATGAAATACTACTCAACAGGGCTCCGATCGTAACGCCAAGATTAAAGCACCAAGTATCTTGGTTTTTAAGTCTTCTAAGCATGAATTCCTCTGCCGTCTTCGATATGATTTTTTGGGTAACTTTCGCTACTATAAATAGATAGAAAATTATTGCCGAAATGACAATTAAATATTGAAAATATTTAGCATTTTTACAATAATGTAGCTTTGTAAGGTAGCGGCATCAAGCTTATGAATGTCCGTAACATTCATTTTCAATGGAAAGTAAACGATTATTAAGAAGGTAAGCAATGAGTAACTGGGATGTAGCGAGTAATGCTTGGGATTTCGGAACAAGCCAAATAAAGATCTGGATCGATGGAGAAAATCTGAAATATAAAAAATCTTTAAAACCGGAAAATATTATCCCGCGCTCTTCAATAACCGGAGTCGGCTTTAAGGCTGGCAATTTAACATCGATATTAACTATTTTTACTTCCGGTTCTGAAATTAATCTTAGAGTCCCTACCCGAGCTAGATCGACTAATTTGGCAGCGAGCATTTCCGGTTTTTTTAATGGGGATGCTACGCAAGGTAATCAAGCATCGAGAAAAGCGGGAAAATCCAGTACATTAAGGAATGCCTCTATAGTGGGAGCCTGCGTATTTATTCTTCTTATTATGATTGGGATGAGTGGATCAGGTAATTCCAAAAAGAAAACTTTAACTAAAGAAGAGATAAAGTCGGAAGTTTCAGAATACTTAAATCGTATACAATTGGCGGAACAACCCTCAATCGACGCCACCGCAAAATTTCTAAAAGTTAGCGAAGATAGATACGCGGGGTATGATGCGGCTAAGGCGGCTATTGCTAAAGCCGAATACGTCCAGGAAACCATTGAAAATTTAAAAATTTCCGATGATCTTCCTGATGAAATAAGAGATTCCTTAAAGGAAGCAAGAAAGAATCTTTCGGATGCCTATTTTTCCAGACAAAGAACCTTTCGATTTGCTCTTGAATTTTATGATACGAATAACCCTTCTGCTCTTTCAAAACTAAAGGAAAGCTCGAAGGCGTCGGAATATTTTATCAATATAGCTGCCAGCAATATAAATAAAGCAAAAAAAGCTGCTGGATTATAGTGCATTTCCTTTGTACGATGATGTCATAAAAGTTTCACACAATTAGAATTTCTGGTAATGCTCTCAAGGATAACATCGTAAATTTTTCGCACATTTAGAGATAAAAAGAAAGGCGCTCCTAACCGATTGAGATTGTAAGCAATCAAATTTCAAAAAAGACCTTGGCTAAATTGCCAAGATACGGAGGGCGGGCGAATCAACACACTGGCCCCTCCGGGGAATAAAATTCTCCCGTTACAAAACCTGCTTTTCCATCGCCGACTTCCAGGAAACAACCTTCTGCTCCTTTGAACTCGGCTTTTGCAATTCCAAATCGCAGTCCTTCAGCAATTTCGTAGTTCTCGTGCGACGACCATTCCGCTTATGCCAGCACCGATAATGACCATTCGTTTCATTCTAATTCCTTCTTTCCTTTACCAATTCGATACCCATGTTTGCGAATTCCAAGGGGCCCTCCGAGATACGATAAGCGTTTAACCCTTTTTTTCTTAGAATCTCCACCGCTTCTTTCGATAATACGCAATACTTACCGCGACAGTATGCGACGATCTTCTTGCGTTTCGATAGGGTATCTATCTTTGCTTTGAGTTCACTTAAGGGAATGGAAATGGATCCGGGTACATGACCCGAGTCGTATTCGTTTGAAGGACGTACATCTATGAGTATTATATCTTTCGCTAATACCTTTTTTAGAAAGTCCTTATACTCCAGTTCTCCGAGTTCTTGTTCCGAATCAAAAAAGGAATCCATTGCAACCTTAATTTCGGAATTGAATTCTTTACCGGCGGAAATAATCGCGTCGAGAATCGAAGCACCGGCATCCTCGATTTGATAGAAAATATTTCTGCCGTCCTTTCTGTCCCTAACCAGACGCGCTTCTTTTAAGGTTCGAAGATGATGGGAAGTGGCAGCCACGCTCATGCCGATCTCTTTCGCCAAAAGGTCAACGTTCTTTTCCGCCTGGACCAAAAGATCCAGCAATTCTATCCGTTTAGGATCCGAAATCGCTTTTCCGTATTTTGCCAGCATGGAATACACAAAATTCTTGAATTCGCGGCCGGTTCTTCGGGTGTTCATAATTTCACAAATATTCAAATATATATTTGAATATTTGATTGACAGCTGTCAATCCCGTTTTTTTATAAAAACATGAAAGTGCGAGATAGCGGAATGCCGGACGTCGAGTATTGGGATACCCTATTCGATGTTCCTCTGATTTTAGATAGGATGAAGCTACTTCGAAACGTCGGAACGATAGTGGAATTCGGTTCCGGTTACGGAACGTTTACGCTACCGTTGGCTGCGAATTCTAAAAATAGAATAATCGCCTTTGAAATTGAGAAAGAATTAGCTAAAAATCTTAAAGAAAGATCCATATCAGCGGGATTTGAAAACGTCTTTGCAGTGGAAAAAGATCTGATCGGAGAAGGGACCTCCCTTCTTTCGAATTCCATCGATTACGTGATGATTTTTAATCTTCTACATTCTGAAGACCCGGTTTCGATTCTCAAAGAGGCTAATCGTATTTTAAGACACGGTGGAATTGCCGGACTCGTTCATTGGAATTACGATCCGAATACGCCGAGAGGTCCTAAGATGGAAATTAGACCTCAGCCGTTGCAAATTTACGAGTGGGCAAAGGAAGCGAATTTTCACATCGAATCGAATCAACCCATCGATTTACCTCCTTACCATTACGGATTTCTAGCGTACAAGTGATCATCCTGATCCTTGAGCACGAAAGTAAAACTTTCGGAAAGGAGTTCGGTTTTTATTTATGTCTTTCTCCGATAGGTTTGAATATCGAAAAAGGAAGCGGTCGAAAACGAACCGTAATTTAGATGATCGAATTCACTATGCTCTTGGCGGCTTCATTGGAGGTCAGAATAAAAATCGAATCGGTTATCTATATTCTGAATTTACGAAGCTAGTAATTGAACAATTCGGATTAAATTAAATCTGGCTTAACTCATTCTATTTAAGTCAGTAGTTCCGTTCATTTTAGAACTACCGACTTAACATTTTCCCGTCTGCGAGTAATTTGCGCTCTCGGGTCTGCGTCCTTCGTATTCTAACGCAAAGTCGCAAAATCAAACCTTCGAAGTCTTCCATCCACCTTTACGGAATAGCCAAAGAGTGAATAATCCTACGGAAGTTTCCGTGATCATACTTGCCCAAAATACTCCCGAGTATCCGAAAGAAAAATACTTCGCCAAAACATAAGCAAATGGAATTTGGAAGATCCAAAAAAAGACCAGATTGATGATCGTAGGAGTAGTCGTATCTCCCGCGCCGTTGAAGGCCTGAACGCTTACCATCCACCAAGCATATACAAAATAGGAATAGGATACGATTCCCAACCACTCGGAACCGATAGAGATCACTTTAGCATCATCAGAAAAGATCGACATAAGGGATTCTCTGAAAATAAAATAGCAGATGGAAACCCCGATCAGAAAGCACATATTCCAGACTCCGACGATCCAAACGGACTGCTCCGCACGCTCCGGTCTTTGTGCTCCTAAATTCTGACCGACAAGAGTCGCCACAGCATTCGACATCCCCCAAGAAGGCATCAGAGTAAACATCATGATCCGAAGAGCAATGGTTGCTCCCGCTACCGCCTCGCTGCCGAACTCGGAAATAATCCTCACAAGAAAGATCCAAGAAGTCATCCCGATAATCATTTGTCCGATCCCGCCAAGAGAATTACGAATTATATCCGAAATGATTTTCCAATGCACGCTAATTTGAGAGCGAAGCACTCGAATATGTTTTCCGCCTTTTAAAAGCAGATAAACTTGGAAAAGAACTCCCACTCCTCTCCCGATATTCGTAGCGATAGCGGCACCTTCAATACCCAAGGCCGGAACTGGACCGAAGCCGAAGATAAAAATCGGATCCAAGATCATATTGAGACCATTCGAAATCCATAAAACTCTCATCGCAATCGCAGCATCACCCGCTCCTCTAAAGACCGCATTGAGTCCGAATAAAAGCATGATTACGATATTTCCTCCGAAGATCCATTGCGTGTAACGAGATCCGTGTTCTACAACCCAAGGATCTCCTCCCATGAGTAAAAGGAGGTCTTTCGCAAACCAGACTCCGAAGATAGCAAAAGGCAAGGAAACAAGTATGGAAAGAAAAAAGGATTGGGCTGCGGCAATCCCGGCTTGTTCCTTATCTCCTTCTCCGATCCTTCTCGCAATGATCGCGGTCACTGCAGTGGACATTCCGATGGCGAGAGAATACAGAAGAAACAAATATGTCTCAGTAAGCCCGACCGCTGCGACAGCGGAAGGCCCGAGAGCGCCCACAAAATAAATGTCAACGACCGCAAATGCAGACTCCATGACGAGTTCCAAAACCATCGGAACAGAAAGTAAGAAAACAGCCTTACCTAGCGAAATTTGCGTATAATCCGCCTCCGTTCCTGCAAGCGCCTTTTTCAATTCCCTCCAAAGGGAAGTTCGTTCCGATTCTAACTTTGGGTCTTTTTGTATAGCTTCCATCCATGCACCTTTACAATCAAGGTCTGAATGATCCGCAAAGAAAAGCAAGGCAGTTTATAGAATCATTTTTAAGTTAAGAACATTCTAAATCGATTCAAACGCTCGTCGGTTGCGGGACTCACAAAAACGAAAAAGTCGGGCGTTCCCACACGCTCTGCCGGTTTCATAAAAAACTTTCTCTAACAAGGTGTGGTCGGGCTACTACCGACTACGCGTCCTTCGTATCCCTAACGCAGCGACCCATAGGGAGCGAGTTAACGACCGCAAAGCGAGTCGGTGCAATCGCCAGATTGCAAACGAAATCAAAGTTAAAATCAAAACCAGCAACTACAATCGTAAGCGCAAATCAAATCAACATGCTGCATTCTAACGCAGCGACCCATAGGGAGCGAGTTAACGACTGCGTAAGCAAGTCGGTGCAATCGAAAGATTGCAAACGAAATCAAAGTTAAAATCAAAACCAGCAACTACAATCGTAAGCACAAATCAAATCAACATGCTGCATTCTAACGCAGCGACCCATAGGGAGCGAGTTAACGACTGCGTAAGCAAGTCGGTGCAATCGCCAGATTGCAAACGAAATCAAAGTTAAAATCAAAACCAGCAACCATAATCGTAAGCGCAAATCAAATCAACATGCTGCATTCTAACGCGAGGGTGCATAAATACTTTACAATTCTTGTATATACAAAATCATCCAGAATAAGTCGGATTCATCATCCTTTCTTGAAATCGCCGAAAAAGCTCCGAATGAGACAAGAAAGCTTGTGAGCCTTTCCGAAATATGAAGTCCCGCAAAAGAACGGAACTGGAAAACAGACTTCGTTGGAATACCCCCCTTGGGCAACGATCTCGGCGCAAGTCTGTGCGAACATAAAGTATAAAACACAAGGCAAGATTTGACACATCCTTTTTATTAGGTGATTTTTTCGCCTTGTCTTGAATATGTTCGATGTTCTTTTTTTGAGCTAATTTTTCAGGTCTAAAAAAGTCTGTATAAGAGTTTTTCCATAGTAGTATTTTCCGTGGCGCGGTCTTTCGTTGCTATTATGCTCAATCCAATGATCAACATCCTCCTAAAAGTCCTCAACTTCTTCATATTCTTTTGTTCTAAATACTATATCATAAAATTCTGATTGAATCATTCTATAGAACCTCTCTGCAATCCCATTACGCTGCGGACTTCAGGCTTTGTCTTGCTGTGACTAAGGATTTTAACTTCTTATCGAATCAAGGTCTCCACAAAATAAAAAAGCGAAGATTGCTCTTCGGCTTTTAGAATTTCACCCGAATAGCGAAGATGATTAGGCATTGATCGCAAAATTCTCGAACGTCGTAGCGTCTTCCGCCTACTAAAGAAGAATTTAATAAACGATCCTGGCTCAAGTCCAAGCTCTCTCTTTTCGGAAAGAAGAGAGAGCTTTTTACTCTAAAAACCGACAAGTTACCAAGAAAGAGATCTTATTCGTCCCAACCTTCTCTGATCAGTTTAAAAAGGGAAACTAAAGTAGCCTTAGGATTAGAAGAATCGATCGCACGATAAAACGCATCTAAGAGGAAACCTGCGATCGCTTCTGCATGGGCTCTTTGTAATTTTTTGGAAGCTTCTTTCTGTAGGACGTCCGCCAGGGATTTTTCATAACGCATAGACAACTGTCTTTCGTACGCGGAAAGTTCCGG